>NZ_CAWPAV010000064.1:0-26797 GCF_963885725.1 Proteus sp. G4380 | reverse complement strand
CTTCAAGGTTATTTAGCTCATCATTGACAAAAGCAATTTTGCCTGAAAAGGTAGCTCTTCATAAGAACCAAAAATATAGTAACAAAGCTGATATTTGGCGGCACAGTAACAGTGATTTGCATTTTGTGGTCGTTCCGTCAGGAGCGATGAAGACTTTGGTTACTGTTTACAGGCTAAATGAGTCTCTCACAAAAGCGCAAAATGAATTCAAGATGTGTGTCCGATAATCCAGTAACAAGGGAATAAATGAAAAGTAGACTGAAAAACCTATATAAATATCTTATTGAGAACAGGAAACATGAAGTCAATGGATGGCACAAAGCCTATCGTGACTTTTACAGTCAGGTCGCTCAAATTCGTGAGCGAATCACATCTGGAGAAGGCTTGTCTCAAAATGATGAAGCTTTTCTGAAGCAGTTAATCTATGAGAAGAGCAACGGTATCGCTTCTCGCGGACAGTCTGTGTTGAGCAATGACAATTTCCAGTCATTCATTAAAAACAAGAATTTCATATCCGCATTAGAAAAATTTATATTGATTCCAAACAGTGAAAACTTCACGATTTTTTCTGATTCGTGGTCTAACCAAGGTAAATCCAACAACCCTGTTCTCGTTAATCGAGTGGCAGCAGCTTGTACGCTCGAAGTCTCCACAACGGTTGATTCCGGTAAATTTAATCAGGTTTTTAGTTGGCTTATACGCGAAGGAATAATTCCAGCATACCCAGCAGAAGAAAATCAAAGTTGGTTTGCTAAAAACATTTTTCTATTAAAGAGCATCAAAAGCGAGTTTGATAATGAGCTTCGGGAAGGTAAAACTGATGAGTTTTATCTTAGTCAGTTTGTTTGGGTGCTTTACGAGAATTTGTCAAACCCATTCAGTTTAAAGAAGCAGATTGTTAAATACGGTGCGCCGGGGACAGGGAAAACTTATCAAGCTCGCCTGCAAACTTCGCTCTTGTTTGACATCTGGAAAGAGGAATTTGCTCCCTACAGCCGTCTCACACATGCAAGTCAGATTGAGTTGGTTCAATTTCATCCTTCTTTCAGTTATGAAGACTTTATGGAAGGGCTACGTCCTGTTTTGGACAGTGATGGGAACTCTCAATTAACGTTGCAAAATGGTGTTTTTAAAGAGTTTTGCCGAAGCGCTGGTAAGTGGGAAATCGATGTGTATGGGCTTGGACTTACTCAGAAGTGGGAGTCTCTTACTATCAAGGAACTTCTCCCGTTTAGAGAAAAGTTATCAGGCGAGCATTGGCAGGATATTTTCGAAATATCAGATATATCCAAGCTTGTATCGGAAGCAGTACCACCATTTTTCTTTATAATTGATGAGGTAAACCGAGCTGAGTTGTCTCGCGTTTTTGGTGAGTTAATGTACTGTCTGGAATACCGAGGCACTAGAGGTTGCGTTAAAACCCAATATGCCAATCTGAACAATGAACATACTGGTATGCTTAAGGACGCTAAAGGGTATTTGTTCTTCATTCCAACAAACATCTATCTTATTGGAACGATGAACACGATAGACAGAAGTGTCGAAAGTTTTGACTTCGCTTTACGTCGAAGATTCCGTTGGGAAGAAGTGGTGCCTGATATGGCGCTATTGAAATACCATTTGAACCAATTTTGCAAAGCTTGGCTGCCCCTGGTGGATAACCTTGAACGCTTGAATGAATTGATAGCTAAAGAGCCTTTGCTTGGTAATGATTACCAAATTGGTCATGCCTATTTGATGGATTTGAAGTATGCAACCAGCCTTACAGTTTCGGAGGTACGAGAGCGTGTATGGGATGATTGTATTCGTCCGTTATTACAGGAGTATCTTCGTGGAACAGGTAAGGAGACTGAACTGATTAGCTCCTTCGGAAAGGCATTTGGGGTTTAAACTGTGTGGCTTTTCGATATCATTAAGAACGGCACACTGGTCGATAACCAGTCCTATTTTGTCAGCGAAGGCATTTTGACAAATAGACGTTTAGGAAAGTCGATAACCCTTAGTGCCAAATCAAAAGGACAATGGACCTATCCTCATAACGACGAGTCTGCAATTTGGCACTTTTTGAATTCGGTATCTCGTGATGTCGAAAAAACGCTGAATGATAATATTTCCGATGCTTTAATACTCTTCAATGATGAAGATTACGAACACAATACAGATGGCGGTTTCATCGGTGTCTCTGGTACGGATGCAAGAAATTTTAATCTCGACACGGGCAATCTAATCGGATTTGTTAAGCGAGGAGATTACTCTCTGAAGATCAGCTCACGTTTTGGTGATGCTTTCCTTCAATACATCATTGCAGATGCCGATGGATTTCTCGAATTAGAAAACATTGGAGGAGAAAGTCACGCAGACGGTTACGAGTGGCTTTTAGCATATCTATGGAACATTAAGTTTAAGAGAGCATACCGCCTGGGCTTGCCAAAGACTTATATTACAAGAAATGATCGTATTTCCCGCGTAAGGGGAACTATAAATGCTACAGATTATTTCCAGAATAAGTCATCTGGAAAATATTTATGCTCGTACCGAGAGCACAGCTACGACAGCCCTGCAACTTCACTTTTTATAAAAGCTTATGAAGCAGTCGCACATTACTCATTTTGTCACCAAACACGAAATATCTATAGTGCATTTCTGACTGCCAATCAGGGGATTAAAAGGTCACAGCAAGAAATTTTGAGGACTTCTCATTTCACCAACCCTTTCTACAATGATTATAACGTGCTCATTGACTTATCTAAGCAAGTCATTGACCGGAAGGGCTCTGATTTTGATTCGCAGCAGGATTCGAGTGCTTTCTTTTTCGATATTTCGATGTTGTTTGAATATTTCATTCGTAAGCTCATTAAGCGAGATGGGCTACGCCTGCTAGGTAAGTTCGAGCAACGTCAGCAAATAGCATCTGGTGCTCTCAGTGGTTATATGAGAAAACTTGAACCTGATCTTGTTATAGAAATCGATGAGAGTTTATTCGTATTTGATGTGAAGTATAAAGCATTTGATTCACAATTTGGGGTGAAGCGTGAAGATCTTTTTCAGCTACATACTTACATAGGGCAGTATGGAAATGTTGCCGCAATCAAGGGATGTGGATTTATTTACCCTATATCAGAAGAACGATGGGCTTCACTTAACCTTGAAAAAACACAGGGTGTGATTTCAGATATTATTCACCAGCAAGGACAAGAGATACCGTTCCATGTGCTTTTTCTAAAAATCCCTGAAGATACGTATATTGATTTTAATAGGAAAATGAAAGAGCAGTGCAGCATTTTTATTAATGCCCTTTATTCTAAGGTTTTTAATCGGTGACGTTTTTTTGTGGAGAAAGGCCATTGTTCAACGAAATGTCATTTTTTTGAAGTCGAGATTGTTTATTGAGTTGGGTATCAGTTTTATATCATAGGCATTATCGAGATAGTGACAAGTCAGCTGAGTTGGGTTGACAGTTCCCTATAGTCAGAAACACACACAATTCCTTCATCTATCTGGCCAATGGCACTGGCGGGGATCTTTAGCATGTTAGCTCTGTGAAATTTTCTGGAGCTGACAATGAGAACCCCTTTGTTACCTTGGTTCATCCTATGGGTGACCATCCCAATCATTATTTTCTTTCTATTCATCTTGCCCGCCCATGCTAGTGATGGGCAATTCTATCAGCGTGGCCAGGAAGGCTGGTTTTGGTATCAGGTCATTCCTGAGCCAGCGGAGGCTGAAGAGCTTATTAAGCCGGAATCTGGTGCGGCAGAGTCGATTCAGAGCGAGCTGAAGCCCTTCAGTGCTGCCTGGTTTCGTGAGCACATGCAGTCGTTCATGGACAAGGCAATTGATGAGCCTACGAATGAGAACGTCAGAGCCTATCTGTACCTCCAGCGCGTCATGATGGATAAGGGCTCACAGTTTGCTGATGTTAGTCAGCAGGTGGTCATGGGTGATCCAGTTTTGGATGAAATCAGTCGCAGACCCTTGGCGACCTATGCTGCCAATCGGATGGATCGAGAAGCTGGCGCTCAACGGGATGTTGCTTTAGGTGAGGTAGCAAAACGGGCTGGCTTGTTCTTCTTCTATCGTTCGGATTGCCCTTATTGCCACGCTCAAGCGCCTATCATCGAATCAATGGCTTTAAACTACGGTTTCGAGGTATTTGCTATTGCTGTCGATGGCTTGCCTTTACCGGGTGGAGAGTTTCCCAATTTCAAAGTCGATTCAGGACAAGCTCAATCATTGTCCGTTACGACTGTCCCTGCCGTGTTCTTAGTTGATCCACCTAATGTCATCACTCCCATTGGTCAGGGTGCAATGAGCCTTGATGAGCTCAATAATCGAATTATTCTCGCAGCCCATCAAGCCGGTTGGATTGACGATCAAACTTACTATGCCACCAGACCTGTTCAACCCGGCGTGTCACTCGCGATGTCAGCCCAAGAGCTTAACGAAAAGATATTACAGGACCCTGAGTTCCTTGTTCGCTATCTGCGTGCACAAGGAGGGTTATAACGATGAAAAAAGTAATCCGAGTATCGCTAATCGCCTGTGCGATTGGTTTTTCATCTATGAGCCAAGCAAGCTTGCAACAGGAGATGAACCAGTTGTTTGGTTCAATGACCAACACCACTGCGCCAGGTGTATTCGAGAGTCAGCGGCGTGGCGTTATATCTGGTGGAAGCGTTGTTGTCCGTAACAGAATCATGAACGAGAACCTCGTCTCTATGGTGCCTCCGTCATTCCAAGCCGGTTGTGGTGGCATTGATATGTTCGCGGGAAGTTTGTCATTTGTTAACGCGGATCAGTTTGTTCAATTACTTCGCTCTGTTGCTGCAAACGCCAAGGGGTACGCATTCCAATTGGCGCTCAGTGCTATGTGTGAGAAATGCTCCCAGCACATGGAGACACTGCAAAAGAAAATCCAGCAGTTGAACGAGTATTTTGGCAATTCCTGTCAAATGGCTCAGGGAGTCGTGAACGATACCCTGGCCGCTTTTGGTAAAAAGGGGCAAACAGAAGCCAGCATGTTGAGCTCACTTAAAGGGGCTGGAGACGTTTTTACCAGTTGGAGTGAGTCCAATGGTAAGAACCCATATGAGAATGCTTCGAGTGTCGCGGCATCTGATGTGAACAAAACGATTAAAGGCAACTTGGTTTGGCGAGCACTGAAACGTCACTCGGCATCAAGCTGGTTTGCATCTGGGGATGACCGTTTTCTTGAAGCGGTTATGTCCGTGACGGGCTCGATCATCGTTGGTGATCTAGCTAATGCGGCTGATGGTCAAGGTAAAGCCCCAAAACTGACCAGACTGAATGGCAATAAAGTGACTATTGAGCATCTAATTCATGGCGGTAACGTCGCTATGTACCGATGTGACACAGTGACACAAGACGGCTGTCTAAATCCGACAATCACTAACGTGACCCTAGCCGGGTTATCAACTCAGGTCGAAAATTTACTTCTTGGTACAGGTTCTAGTAACGGCATTATTTTTAAGTTTGCTCGAAATACTGGGGCAGCTAGCACCACCGAAAAGGCTTTTATGACCTCGGCTCCTGCAAGCATTGGCGGCATGATTCGAACACTTTCTGCATTAAATGAAGGGGCTGCTAGGTCGTTTGCTTCAAGAGCTGCGCCATTTATTGCTGTTGAGATGGCCCGAGCATTGGTTGAAGACATGCTCAATGCAGCTAGAAGTACCTCCGGTGTGGAAGATCATGCCTATGCGAAGTTATTAACGGAAGACCTTGAACGTGCACGTCGCCAAATCAATGAGGAGTACGCTGCGTTGCAGCGAAGATACGGCTCAGAGCAAGAGTTGCTGGCACATTTTAACCAGGTGATTCAGACCATTCGCAAACAGCGTTATTACACCGTTAAATCTACGGCACTGGGGGAATAGGTCATGTGGGAGATCTATTCCATCGGGGATTCGGCATTTTTAGAGCAGGTCCTGAACGCTGTCGCGATGATAACTGGTACAGGCGACTTTACTTCAATGGTTCGCATTGGCTTGCTCATTGGGGTATTGATGGTCTCTGTTCAGGCCTTAATGCAAGGCGGTCGTGGGATTAACTTTCAACACGTTTTAGTCTCATGGCTAGTCTTTGCAACCATGTTTGGACCCAGTACCCGAGTGAGCATTGAGGATGCGTACACGGGACAAGTTCGAGTGGTTGATAATGTGCCCATCGGTGTTGCTGCCGCAGGTAGTACGATTTCGACTGTTGGCTTTCAAATCACGCGATTGTTTGAAACGGCGTTCTCAACTCCCGCCATGACGGAATACGGCTTTGCATCCAGTTTACAGTCACTGATTAAAGTGAGAAAACAGGTGATGGATCGCTCTGGTTTGGGTGATGCAAATCGTGTCGCCGGTTCGGACATCGAGCAATCGTGGTTTAACTACATCAAAGAGTGCACCTTGATTGGTATCGACATTGGCCAAAAGAATCTAGATCAGGTGCTGAGTGATCCTAACCCGATGACTGCGATTAGGTTTGATTCGCGCATTTATGGCACTCGAATCATGCTCAGTGGTAGCAGTAGCGATCTGGACTGCACCGACGCTTACAGCCAACTGAAACTCATGACAGAATCAACCTTCATTCCAAGGCTTAAACAGGTTCTGTCGGCCTCATTGGGGACTTCGTCAGCAACGGACACTGATGACGTGATCCGAAATGCACTGAATAATCTTGGTTTGGCTTCGGTTAACACCCAAGAGTACATGAGCGCGTCAGTGCTTTTGCCTATTTATGAGCAAAGCGTGACGGGCAAGTATATGGATGATCAAGCTTTCACCGCAGCCGTTATGGTTAACCAAGCGATTGAGCAGCGCAATACGCAATGGGCGGCGGAGCAGACCTTGTTCCAAAGTATCGTTCGTCCGATGATGACGTTTTTTGAGGGTTTCATTTACGCCATCACCCCATTGATGGCCTTTGTGATAGCCCTTGGCCAAATCGGGATGCGAATGGCCGGGAAGTACTTGTTAATCCTGCTTTGGATTCAACTTTGGATGCCTGTCATGGCCATCATTAACCTGTATATTCATTTAACCGTTGCAGGGAAAATGTCGGCTCTTGATGCCTTTGCAGGTACAGAAGTGCCATCTTTTGCTGGGATGATGCAGATGGATTCAGTGCTGCAAACCTGGATAGCTACTGGTGGCATGTTGGCGTCGAGTGTTCCGGCTATTTCGCTCATGCTCGTTTATGGCTCAGCAATAACCGCTACCCACTTGGCTGGGCGTCTTCAAAACGGTGATGCCATTGATGAAAAGCTGGCTAGTCCAGATGTCGCGAAAAATGCCCCGGTAATGCAATCACAGTCAATGTTCCAAAATTCAGCCCTTACGGGTTCTGCTATGACCGGCGCGTCAAACCTACTAAGCAGTTTCTCTGTCGGAAACGCAGTGGGGTCAATGGTCGGCTCTGCAAAAGAATCCATGACTCAGGCAACTCAAGCCTTTAGCCGTCAGGTTGGCAATACCATGAGTCGAACTTTTGGTGAAAAGCTAAGTTACGACAATCTATCTTCAGTTGGACGTCAAATCGGTTCTTCTAATTCCGCATCTAGCGCCGTTGTTAATCAGGTCACTGATGACCTTCAAACACGGTATGGTTTCGGAGACGATAAAAAAGACGCTGTACGTGGCTTGGTATCGGGCGTGCTATCGGGAGGCCTAAGGATCGGTGGCGATGGAACTATTACTAATCCCGGTGAGAAAGAAGTTGCTGATAAGGGCTTTCTTGGAAGGCTTCTTGGTACTGGCGGCAATGATTCTCCACAGGGCAACTTGCCAGGAGTCGATAAGCCAGACTCATCTCGTGTACCAAAACTATCAAGGGTACGAGCAGGCTTGGATTTAGGTGGTAACTTTAGTGGCCAAGTTGAGTCATCAGAGGGCAGTTCTCGATCTACGACCGCAAATACGCTCACTGGGGAGATGCAAAGCTTGGCATCAAGTGATTCACGACGTGCTGAGTTTCGCGATGCGATGGTTAAGGACCTTTCAGATTCAAGACGCTCTGGCGTTGAGATGTCGTTGTCTAATCAAGACTATCAGTCACTTCAGAGTTCAGCACAAGACGTTATCACGGCATCAAACCGCTTTAGTGAGCTTGATCAGGCCAGCTACAGTCTATCAGGACAAAGGAACACGGATGGTGCGACGTTAACTCGATTAGCAGCGGATAATCCTGAAGTCATGGATTATTTAGGTCGCTATATGAACCAGCATGTTGAAGCAGGTAACCGATTACGTGAAAACCTTCCAATGTATCAGCGCTTGCTACCTGATGATAATCAGGCGTATGTGGCCGCAGCTATGGAGTCTTTAACCTATAGCAACTCCTCGACGCCCGCTGAACGAGACAATGACTATCAAGCAGCAATGACTGTTATGGCCATGGCTACCGGAGCCGATTTACGATCTATTCAGCCACGCTCTAATGAAAGGTTGTCATCAACTGCACCTACTTTTGGTGGCACTCAAAGCCAAGTTGAATCCGGTGTTCTGGGAGGCTATGGGGATGCTGCAACAGTTCAAACGCAGTTCAATTCGGCTCAATCCGCTTACCAAACCAATCTTTCTGGTGTAGATGGACAGCTGAATGCGCATCAGCAACAAGCCCAGCAGGCCGTAGCTTCTGACACAAGTACCTATCAATCTGGACTAAACAGTGAAGCTGGCTCTCAGTGGCGATCTCGCATTATGGCTGATGATAGCGGAGTCTCTGGTGCTGAAATGTTCTTCAACAGCGCCAGTGCTATTGGTGATTTCAGTGGTAAGCATACTGATGCAGCACTGCATACCTTGAATCATTTTGGCGAAGACTATGAGAGTTACAAGGAGAAAGCCCTTGCAGAACCTGGCTCACGAGGTTTCTTGCACAATGCAACGGTGGCCAGCAAATCAACCTGGGATGGGTTAAAAGCAGCCGTTGATGCCGGAACCTCTTTGGAAAATCCTTTGACGGCGTTTAATGATGCATACAGTGGATCGAGTTCGCAGTATGCCTCCGAAGTTAACTGGGGCACTAAGTCTGAAGCCATGTTGGCTGGGGCATTCGGTGCGGCAGTTAACAATCGATACGGTGAGTTTTTAGAACAGTACGCCGATGATTTTAAACAGGAAGCATACAGCGAAGGGCAGAGAATGGGATTGACCCCGATTCAAAGTCAAGTGTTCGCTCAAGCTTTCAATGAAGGTTTGGCGGGGCGCGTATTCAACTCTGAAGACTCATCGAGTTGGTCGCCTGAAATGCTAGGTCTAAGGGAGCAAATGCTAAATGAGTATCGTCAAAAGGATGAGAGTGGCGCTTACATTTCTGACAGTGTGTCCGAAGAAGATAAAGCATTTGTGGATAAGCAGATAGCGGTGATCTCAAATGCATCGCTTGCGGGAGATTATGCTCAGAACAACTTGATCGATATTAGGGCTTATAACCAGGCATCAGGAAGGAACTGAAAATAGAAGGTAGCCAGCTTGTGGTTGGCTGGCTATTTTTTTGGCTTTTTGGGATACTTTGGATAAAAGCCATCAAAAAACGAATGGAGCTTATACCAATACCATTTTTCTTCAATGCTCAAAGTTCTACCCGAATCTTTAACTTGGCTAATCAAGAATCTAATTCCAGTGCAAATAGCTAAGAAAAAGAGTCCCAAGCCAACAATTGTCCAACTCGCTTGCCAATATGCGATTGCTAAAAGCATAGTGGTGATGGTTATAAGTCCGATAGGACTAGCAGTTGCTTTAAATCCCAGGTAGCTGAAAAAAAACATGGTGCAGAACAGAAATGGCAAAGCCGCGAACTTGGCAGATGCCGTTAATATTTCTGATGGAAAAAAATGAGCCGCAGCCAAAGTCGCCAGAAAAAGCCCCAGTGATATAACCCAGCAGCGTGCTGGTAAAGATTTAAGTAAGTTTGTCATCTTAGTACTCTCAAAGTACACGGGCGGTGCACAATCAAATCATGCATCAGCATGTTAGTTCTCAAAAAGTGCTCTAGTGGTTTGCTCGGCCATAATCTCGCACACAGGACATTTAAGCTGAATGCGCTGTTGAGATACCGTCAAATACAGACTGCCGCATCGACACCGGTGTAAGGATGCTAGCTGTGATCTTAAATCACGAGCTAGAACCCAACCTTCATTAATGGTTAGTTTTTTCCAGGGGATCTCAGATGGAAGATCTGCTTCTTCCCTTGCAACCAAGTACGCATCGTAAGCCTTCATCAAAGCATCAATATTTAATTGCTTGTAGACATTATCACCACCAATATTGACATAAAGCGCCATCAGCAGGGAGCCTTCAACTAGGGCTCTTCTGCTTTTAACAATGGCATCAGATTCTGGTAATTGACCAGGACAAGGTGACTTGCCAGTCACTTCTTTGTGCAGCCTTCTGATAATGTGGATTGGCAAACCAGTATCGAGCGCGATGATCGTTGTTCGAAATCCGTATTTAATAAGCAGTGAGGCTCGGGTAAACAGCTCACTTTTGGACAGGTTATCAATCATGCATCCCCCTTGTTGTTTAGGGTTGATAATAAATAAGCGATTCTTGGGATACCTGTGCCTTTGCTCTTCACCATCTCAATCAGTTGGCTTTGGTTACCCCTTGGTTGAAACAGCATGAATGATGAGGTCGCCACTCGTTGCAGGTCGTCAACACCGGCATTAATCAGTGCATCCACCACATCGCGTGTAAGTCCAAAGCGCAAGACAGCCTCTTGCGGATCAATGCGCGCTAATTCGCGTGCTGCGTGCAGGTACGCCAAATTTAATTGATAGAAGTCTTGTTGATTGGTTGTCATTGACGGACCTCCAGTTCATGTAAAATATTGCGATAGATAGAAAGCACTCTTTGCCCATACCAGCGTGCACGCTCTTCGTTCCAACTGTGATAGCGGCCTATGCCAAGCTCTAAATCATTTGGTGAAGACTTGATTGCTTCGGCCAAAATACTGGAGCCGACCGTAAGGTTTGTGATGGGGTCTAGCAGTTCCGCTGCTGAGCTCACCCGATGCCCATGCCAATGCAAATTGATTTGCATAAGGCCAATATCGAGCTGATATTTTTCAGTCTCTTGCAGTGCTTGGTTTAACAGTTTCTCTGCTTCTGTCTTAGATTTGGCGTAGGTTGCGTTTGAACCATTGCGAATTGCGTATGGCCATGGACTGGTCATGTTGAGACCACGATGTGAGGCCGACTCAGCCAAGGCAACGGCGTAGAGCATGACTGGATCAATACCAACGCTTTGTGCTGCTTTTTCCCACTGATAGCCCGGAAACGCATAGACTGAAGTGCTTGCGGACATGGCTATCACTAGGGCAATGGTTTTTGATTTAATCGTTTTCATTTTTGTCCTCTAATTGATTTCCGAGAAGCGCCTGAATGGCTTTCGGGCTTATTCTTTTCAAAGGCACTGCGATAAAGTCGGTGATGCCTCTTGTATAAACTTGTGCTGCTTTTGACCAGTCGCCCACGGCAACCGGCGCTTGCATATCAAACCCTTTTTGCTGGTTCTGATGGTCTGCAATACCTTGTAATAGCCTTGGGTATTCACCCACTTCGTCCCGCAACAAGTAAGCCTGGTAGCGTGTTAAAAACTCTTTTTGTTTAAAGGGGTATTCCCTGTCATCTACCTTGCAGAGTTCAACCCATCCCCCCATGTCTGAAATAACGCGGTGAATAAGCGCATCGTCAAACATCACGGATGTCCAAGCGCCAACCTGACGAACAGCCTTGTCAACTTTGTTCCAAGCAACCATGGCTCTTGAACCCGAGTTACCATCGATATGCTTGATGACGTCAGCGGGCTTTGGAAAAAATTGCCCAGTATCCGGTGATTGAATATGCCGAGTCAGACCGATTCGCACTTCTTCAATGCTATAAGCACGAAGGGCTTCAAATGCGATGGATAGCAATTGTGGTGATACGCTTTTGCCATACATGGCCCAAGCAGCTCCCCAAACTTCAGCAAACTCGCGTTTATCAACCTCCTGCACTTGAACGAACCTCCCGAATACCTGGTCCGGCCCAGCTTTCAGCAATGCGGCGATTGCTTTCTTCAATGTTCAACTGGTGATTGCTGCCCTTTAGGCTCGTCGATGATTGCTGTACTTCATCAATGCGAACGTACTCGTCTTCCCATTGGCGGTTTAAAAGCCAGTTATGTGGCATAGGGGTCTTAGTCCGATCTTGATACTGCAATCGGTTGTCTCGTTGCTCTTTCCAGCGTGTTAGCACTTCCAAGGCGAGTTCATGGTCTTCATTGAGGCCCATGCGTAGCCATTCTTCTTTGGCTTTCGCTTTTTTTTCTTTGCGTATTTGTACATCCCAGAAGTCTTCAAACTGTATGTAGTCAACAGTTTTAACTGTTGGTTTATTGCTTCTCTCAGAGTCATCCGACCGTTGAGAGTCCCTTACCGGGTTGCCATCAGGCATAAACAATGATGAAAATTCTTCTGGTAGCCGAGCTTGAAAAGCGGCAAGAGATTTCAAAAGCGATGCCATACCAATGAAGTCGGCAGGTACATCTTTAAGCAACCGAAAGGCTGCTTTACCTTGGTTCGGGTTTTCGATTGGGTTGTGCTTCAGAAAGCTCCGAATCAAAGTCCAACCGGATTCCTCGCAACGAATGAGGAACTGATCTTGTTCTAACTCCTTTAGAGCCTTGGCAACCTGTTGCTCATCCCAGTTCAAGTCAGAAGCAACGTAACCAATCGGCAGTCGAAAGCAGCCAAGCAAATTACAATGTGGGCATGTAAGCAAATACAGTCCTAGCAACTTCGCTGAGTCACTCCAGGACAAAACGTTTTGCTTTAGCCAAAAGCGGGTATAGACCTTGCCATAGTCACGCATGGAGGAACTCGCTTTTGTGTTTACGTAAAATGCTGACCATTATTTGCCCTTAATCCTACTGGTTACTGGCTTTCAGCTCGCTTGGGCATGCGGGATAGATGTCCGGTCTTAACTGAGATCGGGTTACCTGTCCTTGCGTAGCTTGTTCGATGGGTAAAACGAATTCAGCGGGAACACGCCCTGATTTATTCAACCAAAACCAGACGTTTTGCTGTTTTGAGTTGATGGCTCGTGCTAATGCTGATTGCCCGCCGACCAAGTCAATGGCACGGCGGAGATGTTTTTGTGTCGTGTTGAACACTTCCATACCGTCTCCTGTTACAATAATAACTGTTACAAGATTGAATGTTACAGTTTAAACTGTAGATTAGTCAACAGTTAAAATTGTTGAAAGGCTACAGTTTTATTTGTAGAATACGGGCTTATGAAAACTTTATCCGAACGACTAAACCATGCCTTGCAGCTTACTGGGGTGACTCAGTCTGAGTTGGCTCGTCGCATTGGTATCAAACAGCAGTCGATCAGCCAGATTTGCTCTGGTAAATCGGCTAGGTCTCGTTACACCATGCAGATCGCGGAGGCGCTTCGCGTGAATGCTCATTGGCTCGCCACAGGTGATGGCGAGATTGGCTTGGGAGTCGGTAATGTAGAAGTCGGGCCTGACATTAAGGGAAGAATTCCTCTCATTAACTGGGTTCAGGCCGGTGATTGGACTGAAATAGCGGAGGGATTTGCCCATGAAGATGCTGAGGAGTGGCGTGAAGTCACTGGGAAAGCACATGAGGGTTGTTTCGCACTTCGCGTAAAAGGCGACAGTATGGAAAATCCAAGCGGAAAAAAATCCATACCTGAGGGGGCAGTGATCGTTGTTGATCCTGAGTTACCTTATTCTTCAGGTTCATTGGTTGTTGCGCGTTTGGATGATTCGAAAGAAGCAACCTTTAAGCAGTTAGTTATTGATGGTGAACAGAAGTACCTAAAACCTTTGAACCCGCAATACCCTGCAATACCGATCAACGGCAACTGCACCATCATCGGTGTAGTACGACAAGCTATCATCGATTTCTGGTAGCGAAGGAATTTGTGGTTTAGCCACAGCTGTTCATGAGCTGAAGAAGCAACGATTGCAAACAGCTACAACTGAGCATTGGCGCACGCTGAGAGTAAATGATAGCCGATTAGATAACCATTGATTGTTTATAAAGTCAAGATCAGCGAAAATAGCGGCCAATTACGATTAACACGACGGATTTGACAAGCGAAGAACTGAAAAGAGAGTACTTCCAAAAGTGTGTACAAATCCGTGTACAAACTAAAAGAATTTATACATGGCAAACCAAGATTTTCTCAATGAAATCAATAAGCGAAGGACCTTTGCTATCATCTCCCACCCCGATGCGGGTAAAACAACCATCACTGAAAAAGTGTTGTTATTCGGACAAGCTATCCAACGTGCAGGAACAGTAAAAGGGCGTGGCTCAAATCAGCATGCTAAATCAGACTGGATGGAAATGGAAAAACAACGTGGTATCTCCATTACCACTTCTGTTATGCAGTTTCCTTACGCTGATTGTCTAGTTAACTTACTTGATACCCCAGGGCACGAAGACTTCTCTGAAGATACTTATCGTACTTTAACTGCCGTTGACTGTTGTTTAATGGTCATTGACTCTTCAAAAGGGGTCGAAGATCGTACCCGTAAATTAATGGAAGTGACTCGATTACGTGATACGCCAATTTTGACCTTTATGAATAAATTGGATCGTGATATTCGTGATCCGATGGAATTAATGGACGAAGTTGAAACTGAGCTAAAAATTGCCTGTAGTCCTGTTACTTGGCCGATTGGCTGTGGAAAACTGTTTAAAGGGGTTTACCATATCTTAAGAGATGAAACCTATCTTTATCAAACAGGCCAAGGTCATACTATCCAAAACTCACGAGTAATCAAAGGGTTGGATAATCCTGAGTTAGATGAAGCGATTGGTGATGATTTAGCCGTTCAATTACGTGATGAGCTAGAGTTGGTGTTAGGTGCATCACATGAGTTTGATCATGAAGCTTTCTTAGCGGGTGAATTGACCCCGGTTTTCTTTGGTACCGCATTAGGTAACTTTGGTGTTAATCACATGCTTGATGGTTTGGTGAAGTGGGCGCCAGCGCCAATGCCTCGTCAAACTGATATGCGAGAAGTGACAGCGGCTGAAGAGACATTCACGGGTTTTGTCTTTAAAATTCAAGCTAATATGGATCCCAAACACCGCGACCGTGTTGCTTTTTTACGGGTGGTGTCAGGCATGTATGATAAAGGGATGAAACTGCACCAAGTACGCACGAAAAAAGATGTGGTGATTTCAGATGCATTGACCTTTATGGCAGGGGATCGTTCTCATGTTGAGCATGCTTATCCTGGTGATATTATTGGCCTGCATAATCACGGTACCATTCAAATTGGTGATACTTTTACTCAAGGTGAAATGTTAAAATTCACCGGTATTCCTAACTTCGCTCCGGAATTATTCCGCCGTATTCGTCTACGTGATCCGCTAAAACAAAAACAATTGTTAAAAGGTCTGGTGCAATTATCTGAAGAAGGTGCGGTACAGGTGTTTAGACCCCTAGCTAATAATGATTTAATTGTTGGCGCAGTTGGGGTGCTACAGTTTGATGTCGTGGTTGCACGCTTAAAAGGTGAGTATAACGTTGAAGCCATTTATGAATCTGTGAATGTATCGACGGCTCGTTGGGTTGAATGTAGTAACGAAAAGAAACTCGAAGAATTTAAGCGTAAAAATGAGCAACATCTGGCATTAGATGGTGGTGATAACTTAACTTATATTGCACCAACGATGGTTAACTTAAATTTAACCCGTGAACGCTATCCTGATATTGAGTTCCATCAAACGCGTGAACACTAATTTTCTGTTATAAATCATATAAAAAGCCATATTTTTTATGGCTTTTTTCACAATGATGTATTGTAAAATTAACCCCAGTATCTGTTTAGATTTACTCAATAATCTTATCTATACTATTTATATTCCGTCGATATTCTAATAAAAACTACCCTTTAATCAGCTATTACTCTTTCTATTCTCTGCTATCCTAATAATGATATTTTTATACTCATTGTATAAATAAAATAAAAACTTTTTACATATAAATGGCTATTTTTCAGATTAAAATTACAAAAAGTTATCTTTATTTACTATTTATTACTTTATTTGCTACTCATAACTTAGTAGTGTAACTGAAGTACTTGTTAATAATTTGATAAAAAATACACACATTTCCTGTCATGATTAATTTATGAGCAGGGGGAAGCAATGAATCAACAAAAAATAAAATTAGTATTAGCGCTAGTCACGGGTATGACAGTGACAATGATAAGTACAGCAACTATTGCGGAAACATCGTGGTATAACGAAATTGATAAAACTACCAGTAATGTTAACAATGAATTAAGCGATACGGCAATATCGAAAAAAATCGAAGAAACACTATTACCTAACCCCTCCATTGACAGTGGATCACTTTCAATTCGTACTGAATTTGGTCATGTCACAGTTGCCGGCTTTGTTAAAAATGCAGAGCAGGAAAAACAAATCATTCAGATCATTGAAAAAATTGATGGTGTAAAAAGCGTTGAATCATCAGTGAATATTCAAGGCTAACTTAATAGCGACTTAATTTATTTTAATTAGTGATTAAAAAGAATGACCTTGAAAACAGGTGCGAGTATCCTTATAAGGTTGTATTAAGGAGACTCTATGGGGAAGTATATACCGGTTACATTAAATAATATTACTGCACTTGAATTTCAATCATCCTTACCACAAGGCAAAGTTGCATTAGTTTGCGAAGGCGGTGGACAGCGGGGCATCTTTACTGCCGGTGTTCTTGATGAATTTATGCGCTCTCAATTTGATCCTTTTGATCTACTCCTAGGGGTATCCGCGGGGGCGCAAAACTTATCTGCTTTTGCTTGTGGACAAAGGGGTTACGCCCGCAGAGTCATTAACCGTTATACCACCAATAACCAATTCTTTAATCCGATTCGTTTTGTTCGTGGGGGGAATTTACTCGATCTTGACTGGTATATAGAAACCACTTCGAAAGAAATGCCTTTAAATATGCCTAAAGCATTACGTCGTTTCGATAGTGGTCGCGAGTTTTATATGGTGGCAAGTCGCTCCGACAATTTTAAGGCAAATTATTTTCAACCAGAAAAAAGCACATGGCTTGATATTGTGAAAGCCTCCAGTGCGATCCCCGCGTTTTATCGCAATGGTGTTTTATTTCAAGATGTTGTTTACCATGATGGCGGTATTAGTGATGCGATCCCGGTAAAAGAGGCTTATCGTCGTGGTTGTCGTACGATTGTCGTTATACGAACAGTACCGTCTGAATATCAATATACCACCGAGTGGGTGGATAAAATGGGAAAATGGTTTGAGAATGGCCGTTTTCAACGCTTTCTTAATATGGCTCAAGTCCATATTGAAACTTATACTGACACATTAAGATTTATCCAATCTCCACCTGAAGATGCCGTTATCATTGAAATATATCCACCAACAACACTACAATCTAGTGCATTAGGAAGCCGTTTAAATGCATTAAATCATGATTATCATGTTGGTAGACGCTGTGGGCGCTATTTTCTAGCCACTATTGGTCAACACTTCTCTAAGAAAAAATTTCAGCAACACGATAAAAAAATATTTAGCCTATTTGAAAATGAAGCAAAAGCAGATAAAGCGGAAGATGCCGAAATCATTCAAAAAGGAACTCGGAGTGTGCACCCTGAAGTAAGGAGTGTTCAAGAATGAGTCGATTTATTGATACGCATTGTCATTTTGATTTTCCCGTCTTTTATCACGACCTTGAGAATAGCCTTGCTTTAGCACAACAGGCTCAGGTAAAAAAAATTATTATTCCTGCGGTTGCTCAGTGGAATTGGGACGCGGTAACGGAATTGTCTCGTTATAACAATGCACTATATTGTGCACTAGGTTTGCATCCTTTATATATTGAAGCGCATACAGAGCAGCACTTGATTGAACTTAAAACACGCCTAAAAACGACGCCACGTTGTGTTGCAATGGGGGAGATGGGTTTGGATAACTATATGACAAATCCACATCCGGAAAAACAGCAACAATTTTTAATAGCACAACTTAAATTGGCGATAGAATTTGATTTACCAGTGATCCTTCATTCACGTAAAACTCATGATAATCTAAGTGCTATTTTGCGCCGTTATTCAGTTCCTCGTAAAGGTGTGATCCATGGTTTTTCCGGCAGTTTGCAACAAGCAGAACGTTTTGTTCAACAAGGCTATTTTATTGGGGTAGGGGGCACTATCACTTATCCACGCGCACAAAAAACACGTCGTGCAATTGCCTCTCTACCCTTAGAGCGCTTGTTATTAGAAACGGATGCGCCTGATATGCCTGTAAGTGGTTTTCAAGGCGAGCCTAACCGCCCTGAGCGAATTCTCGCTGTTTTTTCTTCTCTTTGTGAATTGCGTCAAGAGTCAGCAGAGGTTATTGCAAACCAACTTTACCTGAATAGTCTACAATTATTTCAGTTAACAGATGATGCCTAGTTTTAAGTAAATTAGTAATTATTCTGCCATTCGTATTACCGTTTTTTATTAAACTGCTAACCACTTTTCCAAATAAACTTTATCCATTAAGTGCGTTTTTTGCTTTTTAGTGTGATTTAGATCTCATTTGTGACTTTTATGTTACTTTTTTAAGATGCTAATTGTGATGGATATAGAGGGTTCTTTTCTGGGACTAGGTATAATTATCTGGCAAAAAAAGAGTCAATAAACTTAGTAACAAGCTTATTGATAATCCATTAAATTTTTATATGAACAGGGATCCTTCAATGCACCTCATTATGAGCTTGGTCGGAATGGCCACATTGATATTGATAGCCATTCTTTTCTCCAGCAACCGACGTGCAATTAAATTACGCACGGTCGGTGGCGCATTCCTTATTCAAATTGGTTTAGGCGCATTTGTACTTTATTCAGAAAGTGGCCGTAAAGTGTTATTGGCTATTTCTGATGCCGTTAAAAATGTCATCGATTATGGTGAAAACGGCATGAGCTTCCTTTTTGCTGGCTTAGTTTCCGACAAAATGTTTGAGCTATTTGGCAGCGGTGGCTTTGTTTTTGCTTTGCGTGTTTTACCTGTTATTGTGTTCTTCTCTTCATTGATAGCAGTACTTTATTACTTAGGTATCATGCAATTTGTCATCAAGATTTTAGGTGGCGGATTACAAAAAGTATTAGGCACTTCTCGTACTGAATCAATGTCTGCAACAGCCAATATCTTCGTTGGACAAACAGAAGCACCACTGGTGGTTCGCCCCTATATTGCTAGAATGACAACCTCAGAACTTTTTGCGGTGATGTGTGGTGGATTAGCATCAGTGGCAGGTTCGGTACTGGCAGGTTATGCAAGTATGGGTGTGCCATTGGAGTATTTGATCACTGCTTCATTTATGGCGGCACCAGGTGGTTTACTCTTCGCAAAACTTTTGGTTCCTGAAACAGAAACACCTGATGATCAAAAAGATGCTTTTGATAACTTAAGTGATGAAGAAAAACCCGCTAATATTATTGATGCTGCGGCATCAGGGGCTTCTTCAGGATTACAACTTGCGTTAAACGTAGGTGCAATGCTACTCGCTTTTGTCGCATTAATTGCCTTAATTAATGGTATTCTTGGCGGAATTGGTGGCTGGTTCGGTTATGAAGACTTCTCGCTAGAATTAATCTTAGGCTGGGTATTTGCACCAATCGCCTTCTTAATTGGTGTGCCTTGGAGTGAGGCAACCATTGCTGGCTCTTTTATTGGTCAAAAACTGGTGATCAACGAATTCTATGCTTACTCGGAGTTTAGTAAATATCTGCAAGATGAATCACAATTAGCAGCAGCAGGCTTAATGGCCTTGTCTGAACAAACAAAAGTGATTATCTCTTTTGCGCTTTGTGGATTTGCTAACCTTTCCTCTGTTGCGGTATTACTGGGTGGTTTAGGGGGAATGGCACCAAACCGTCGTAAAGATGTCGCACGCTTAGGTATGAAAGCCGTTTTAGCGGGTACACTCTCTAACTTAATGAGTGCAACCATCGCCGGCTTCTTTTTTGCATTAACCGCAATGGCTGTGGTTGCTGCTTAAATAAGAAAGTATTTACAGAGCAGATAGGTAATTGCTTATCTGCTCTTTTTGTTTGTTTTCTGTTGTAATGTTAACTACCTTTATATATGTGAGTTACTTCGCAACTTGTAGAGAAGTTAGCCAATTAATGAGTCATTTCATTAAAAGTAAAAGTTTTTACGTTATAAAGACGACTTACTGACTTTATTCGAGTAACATTAAACCAGAAAATAAAATTTTGTGATTCTAATCACAATTTAATGTCTTTAGTTGCAAGTTTCATTTTATTATTGTGACAGAAAGCACATCTAATTGTTCTCTAGCGTGTTCAAATAAGATGTGCTGAAACTTCATGGAATGGCGAAAGCTCAATGACGGGTCGCCGAAGTGAGCATAGCGCGGTGAGAGGGAGCTCAGCTGTCGTTGTAGCACTTGTTACAACCACATCTTCAAGGAACCAAGTCCGCTCGCCAACAAAATTAATCGCTAACCTTAAAGCGTATGCCCATAGAGGGCTTGAGAAACATCGTTGGAGAGTTTTATGACAGATTTAACCGCTGCAGCGCGCCTTGCGCTGTCTTTGATGGATTTAACCACCTTAAATGATGACGACACTGATGAAAAAGTGACAAAACTATGTCATCAGGCGAAAAGCCCAGAAGGTAATACAGCCGCAATCTGTATCTACCCACGCTTTATTCCACTGGCTCGTAAAGTATTACGTGAACAGGGAACACCAGAAATTCGTATTGCAACCGTAACTAACTTCCCTCATGGTAATGATGATTTAGATATCGCATTAGCTGAAACTAATGCAGCATTAGCTTATGGTGCTGATGAGGTTGATGTTGTTTTTCCTTACCGCGCATTAATGGCAGGTAATGAACAAATCGGTTTTGATATCGTTAAAGCATGTAAAGACGCTTGCGCTAAAGCGGGTGCTTTACTGAAAGTTATTATTGAAACGGGTGAGTTGAAAGATCCTGCGCTCATTCGTAAAGCATCTGAAATCTCAATTAAAGCAGGTGCTGATTTTATCAAAACATCCACAGGTAAAGTGCCTGTTAATGCAACACTGGAAAGCGCTGAATTAATGCTTCAAGTGATCCACGATATGGGTGTTGGCAAAGAAGTTGGTTTTAAACCAGCGGGTGGGGTACGTACAGCTGAAGAAGCTGCGCAATACCTTGCATTAGCAAACCGTATTATGGGCGATAACTGGGTTGATGCTCGCCATTTCCGTTTTGGTGCATCAAGTCTGTTAGGTAATTTATTAGCCACACTCGGTCATGGCGAACAAAAATCGTCTAGTGGTTATTAATTCATTTAT
Source organism: Proteus sp. G4380 (assembly GCF_963885725.1). Classification (NCBI taxonomy): domain Bacteria; kingdom Pseudomonadati; phylum Pseudomonadota; class Gammaproteobacteria; order Enterobacterales; family Morganellaceae; genus Proteus; species Proteus sp. G4380. The sequence goes on along the minus strand of NZ_CAWPAV010000064.1, from coordinate 5,420 downwards.
GAAGTATGCCTACCCGCCAATGGGTGGGCGTTATTAATGCTATAACACCAGGAGGTTGCAGTGTTTCTTGCCCAAGAAATTATTCGTAAAAAGCGTGATGGTCATCCTTTAACTGAAGAAGAGATCCGTTTTTTCATTAATGGCGTCAGAGATAATACTGTTTCTGAAGGTCAAATTGCAGCACTTGCAATGACAATTTATTTTCATGATATGACCATGCCTGAACGTGTGGCTTTGACATTAGCCATGCGTGATTCCGGTACTGTACTAAACTGGAAGAGTCTAAACTTAAATGGTCCTATTGTTGATAAACACTCAACAGGCGGTGTTGGCGATGTTACATCACTGATGTTAGGGCCAATGGTCGCTGCTTGTGGTGGTTATGTTCCGATGATTTCTGGTCGTGGATTAGGTCATACTGGTGGAACTCTTGATAAGCTTGAGGCTATTCCCGGCTTTGATATTTTCCCTGATGATGAAAAATTCCGCGATATTATTCGTCATGTTGGTGTAGCAATTATTGGGCAAACCAATTCATTAGCACCTGCTGATAAACGCTTTTACGCTACACGTGATATTACTGCTACCGTTGATTCAATTCCGCTTATCACTGCATCTATTTTAGGTAAAAAATTAGCTGAAGGTTTGGATGCATTAGTGATGGACGTTAAAGTTGGCTCAGGTGCCTTTATGCCAACATATCAGAAATCGGAAGAGCTAGCAGAATCAATTGTACAAGTAGCAAATGGCGCAGGATGCCAAACTACAGCACTACTGACTGATATGAATGAAGTATTAGCATCAAGTGCAGGTAATGCAGTGGAAGTCCGTGAAGCAGTACAATTCTTAACGGGTGAATACCGTAATCCACGCTTATTTGAAGTTACGATGGCACTGTGTGTAGAAATGTTAGTGTCAGGTCGTTTAGCTGACTCACGTCAACAAGCTCGCCAAAAACTGCAAGATGTGCTGGATAACGGTAAAGCAGCGGAAGTTTTTGCTCGTATGGTTGCAGCCCAAAATGGTCCTACAGATTTTGTTGAAAACTACAATAAATACCTGCCAACGGCGGTATTAAGTAAGCCTGTATTTGCTGAGAAAGCCGGTTTTGTCACAGAAATGGATACCCGTGCTTTAGGTATGTCAGTTGTGACTTTAGGCGGTGGTCGCCGTAAAGCAACTGATGCTATTGATTACAGTGTTGGATTAAGTGAAATCGCGGCACTAGGAACAGAAATCAATACAGATACACCACTCGCGATGATCCATGCCAATAGTGAAAAATCATGGCAAGAAGCTGCGGCAGAAGTCCGTAAAGCGATGGTAATTGGTGAGACAAAACGTGAAACGTCACCAATGGTGTATCGCCAAGTCAGCGAATAAGAACTCAATGATGATTTATAAGTGACATATCCGTGGTCTACGGAAAATGACACAGGAGAGAGAATTATGAAACGTGTACATATCATGGTATTAGATTCCTTTGGTATCGGTGCTGCTGGTGATGCGGAGAAATTCGGTGACCAAGGCGCAGACACTTTAGGACATATCGCACAAGCATTTGCAGAAGGTAAAGCGGATAAAGATGGTCGTAAAGGTCCTCTTCACCTACCTAATCTTTGTCGTTTAGGTTTAGGTAAAGCGGCTGAAGAATCAACAGGTAAATTCCCTGTTGGTTTAGACAAAGATGCGGAAATTATTGGTGCTTATGGCTACGCGAGTGAGATCTCTTCTGGTAAAGATACACCGTCAGGCCACTGGGAAATCGCGGGTGTCCCTGTATTATTTGATTGGGGATACTTTAAAGATTTGAAAAACTCTTTCCCTCAAGAGTTGCTAGACAACATTGTTAAACGTGCCAATTTGCCGGGTTATTTAGGTAACTGTCACGCTTCTGGTACGGTTATTCTGGATGAACTGGGTGAAGAGCATATGAAAACTGGGAAACCTATTTTCTATACTTCTGCTGACTCCGTTTTCCAAATTGCTTGTCATGAAGAGACCTTCGGTTTAGATAAATTATATGAGCTATGTGAAATTGCTCGTGATGAACTAAACAAAGGTGATTACAACATCGGTCGTGTCATTGCTCGTCCATTTATTGGCGACAAACCAGGTAATTTCTCACGTACAGGTAATCGTCATGATTTAGCTGTTGAGCCACCAGCACCAACTATGTTGAAAAAACTGGTTGATGAAAAACAAGGCCACGTTGTCTCTATCGGTAAAATTGCTGATATCTATGCAAATGTAGGTATTACTAAGAAAGTGAAAGCAACAGGTATTGATGCTCTGTTCGATGCAACGATTGAAGAGATGAAATTAGCAGGTGATAACACTATCGTTTTCACTAACTTTGTTGATTTCGATTCATCTTATGGTCACCGTCGTGATGTTGTCGGTTATGGTGAAGCACTCGAATTATTCGACCGTCGCTTACCTGAGCTGATGGAATTAGTGAAAGAAGATGATATTTTGATCTTAACCGCAGACCATGGTTGTGACCCAACTTGGCAAGGTTCAGATCACACCCGTGAACACATTCCGGTTCTGGTTTATGGGCCAAAAGTTAAACCAGGTTCATTAGGTCACCGTGAAACTTTTGCTGATATCGGACAAACTGTTGTGAAATACTTCGGTTTATCACCAGTAGAATACGGTAAAGCGATGTTTTAATTTTACTTCGGTAGGCATAGCAATATGTCTACCGAATTATATTTGAATAGTGAAAGATCAATATTAAAAGGAAGAATTATGGCTACCCCTCATATTAACGCAGAAATGGGCGATTTTGCTGATGTCGTTTTAATGCCGGGCGACCCGCTTCGTGCTAAATACATTGCTGAAACTTTTTTACAAGACGTACGTCAAGTAAATAATGTTCGTGGCATGTTAGGTTTTACTGGTACGTATAAAGGCCGTAAAATTTCTGTAATGGGCCACGGTATGGGTATTCCTTCCTGCTCAATTTATGCTAAAGAGCTAATTACTGATTTTGGTGTAAAAGTGATTATTCGCGTGGGTTCATGTGGTGCGGTATTACCAGATGTTGAATTACGTGATGTTGTGATCGGTATGGGAGCATGTACAGATTCTAAAGTTAACCGCTTACGCTTTAAAGACCAAGATTTTGCGGCTATTGCTGATTTTGAATTAGTACAAAATGCTGTCTCTGCTGCGAAAGCAAAAGATATTAAAGTTCGTGTGGGTAATATTTTCTCAGCGGATCTTTTCTACTCGCCTGATCCAGAAATGTTTGATGTGATGGAAAAATACGGCATCTTAGGTGTTGAAATGGAAGCAGCAGGTATTTATGGTGTAGCTGCGGAATATGGTGCACGTGCCCTGACAATTTGTACTGTTTCTGATCACATTAAGAAAGGTACACAAACAACCTCAGAAGAGCGCCAAACTACCTTTAATGAAATGATTGAAATTGCATTAGAATCTGTTCTGTTATTAGAAGACTAATTGATACATTTCGTTGCTTAAATTGAATTGAAACCCAATGTTGCATTGGGTTTTTTTATGTCTATTTTTCTTTTTATTCATTTGATTTTTAACTTTATTTAATATAATTAGGATTTTTACTAAGTATATTTATATAGAAAATAATCGGTGATTAACTTCACATCATTGAAACTGTTTTTACATGAGTGGTTAGCATTTTTGTAACATAAAGTGCAAATATAATAACGACTACAAGGATCCTCATGTGCTAACGATTATCGGATTACTCATTATTATTTCTATTGTGACATTACTAATGATGGGGAAAACAAGCCCAATTATTGCAATGTCGGTCATACCATTAATTGGTGCGCTTGTCGCAGGTTATTCATTTACTGAAATATCTACTTTTTTTGAATTAGGTATTAAAAAGGTGAGTAGTGTCGCAACGATGTTTTTATTCGCGATACTTTTTTTTAGCATAATGAAAGATCTGTATATTTTTAACCCTCTGATCCGTATGATGATCAGTATCACCCGTGGCAATGTCATTATAGTGTGTATTGTCACAGCGTTAGTCGCGGCTGTTGTACATTTAGATGGTTCGGGTGCGGCGACATTCTTAATTATTATTCCTGCTTTTTTACCGCTATATCGCCGTTTAGGTATGAGCCCTTATCTTATGTTGCTAATTATGTGCACCAGTATGGGGGTGATGAATATGGTACCTTGGGGAGGGCCTTTAGGTAGAGCCTCGGCTGTAACCGGTATTTCGGCTGCGGAATTGTGGCAAAAGATCATCCCAGTACAGATAATTGGTATTTTTGGCTCGATGCTCTTTGCCGCGGTTATGGGAGTGCGAGAAACCAAACGTATTGCTAAAGCAAAACTAAAAGGGACTACGCCTTATGAGCAAGATTCTTTATTAAGACAATTTGATGAAGATCAGCCAGAAACAGGAACAGAAAAACCACAAAAATTTTGGATCAACCTTCTGTTAATTATCGGCTCAATCACGTGTTTAGCCTTAGGATTATTTTCGGCGCCTTATATTTTTATGGTTGCATTATCAGCCGCCCTAGTGATCAACTATCCTAAGCCGAAAGATCAAATAGCGATAATTAATCATCATGCTCCTCAAGCACTCTCTATGGTAGCAATTATTTTAGCGGCAGGTGCTTTTTTAGGCATCATGTCTAATGGGAAGATGCTGGAAGCTATTGCCCTTGATTTAGCAGCAGTATTACCTTCTCATTGGGTCGATAATTTGCATATTGTTGTAGGTATATTAGGTGTTCCCATGGATATCTTTACCAGCACTGATGCTTATTATTTTGCACTATTGCCTATTGTGCAGGAGGTCACTGCTAGTGGTGGTGTCCATGTTGCTGATGTTGTGTATGCTATGGCCATAGGTAATAATGCCGGAACCTTTGTAAGTCCATTCTCACCAGCCGCTTGGCTTGCTATGGGGCTTGCAGGCACTGATATGGGTAAACATTTACGTTACTCATTTGGTTGGATTTGGCTATTTAGCTTCTTTACCCTAGGTGTTGGCACATTATTGGGACTATTTTAATTTTTGTACATTAAGGTCGAATTCTAATTAATAAAGCGGGAAGAAATACTGTTCCCGCTTTATGTATTAATCCCCATCTCAATTTGATTTTCCTACTCAATCTTCTATCAGCTATTTCAGCTGTATCATCATTATTATCAGTTTATTGGTAAAGTTCGTTATCATCGCTTACCAATACTATTTGCCCTAACAGTTTAATATATTAAGTTTTTAACTTATGCTAATTTTTTAATTATTTTTAGTATAAATAACTAATGTTATTGACTTGATTGTTTTTATTAAGCCTCTTTAGCATCATTAACTATTATTTTAATATTTAATGTCACGTAAAGGTTAAGTAAAAAATAAATTATCTATTAATAAAGCATAATGTAGTTTTTTGTTCTTATTT
>NZ_CAWPAV010000063.1:0-13228 GCF_963885725.1 Proteus sp. G4380 | reverse complement strand
AACTCAAGGCAATAATCCAGCCAAACCAGGAAACAAAGTAGATTTTGCTGTTGATGGACAAATTCCGGGCGATACAGATGGTGATGGTACGGTGGATACCACACCGGTGGTGACCATTCCAGAAGCCACTGATGGAGTAAATGCTGACGAGCTAAAAGATGGCGTACAGACTGAAGTGACTGTACCGGGAGGTAGTGCAGCAGGTGACACACTGACACTCACTATTACCAAACCAGATGGATCAACCGACACTGTTGAACACACACTGACTGCAGATGAAGTGACGGCAGGTAAAGCCGATGTGACAATCCCCGCAGATAAAGTGACAGCAGATGGTAACTATTCTGTTACCGCAGAAATTACTGATCCGGCGGGTAATACCAGTGGTCAGGGTAAACCTACTGACTTTATGGTTGATACGCAAATTCCGGGCGATACAGATGGTGATGGTGTGGTGGATACAACACCTGTAGTGACCATTCCAGAAGCTACGGACGGGGTAAATGCTGACGAGCTAAAAGATGGCGTACAGACCGAAGTGACTGTACCGGGAGGGAGTGCGGCAGGTGACACACTGACACTCACTATTACTAAACCAGACGGCTCAACCGACACCGTTGAACACACACTGACTGCAGATGAAGTGACGGCAGGTAAAGCCGATGTGACTATCCCTGCAGATAAAGCAACTCCGGATGGTAATTATTCTGTTAAAGCAGAAATTACAGATCCCGCAGGTAACACGAGTGGTGAAGGTAAAGCAACGGACTTCACTGTAGATACCGTTGCCCCATCTACCCCTGTATTAAATGCTGAGGATAATGGCTCTGTTTCTGTTGAACTGCCAGGGGATGCCAACAAAGGCGATACGGTAGAAATTACCTTTGAAGATGAAAAAGGGGATAAACAGACTGTAACAATGGAGAAAGGGGATAATGGTTGGACATCTAGTGATCCTAATTTGATCCCAGACAGTCAGGGCAATAACACCGCTATTCCATCTGATAATGTAAAAGATAACAGTGAAGTAACCGCAATAGCTAAAGATCCAAGCGGTAATGAAAGTGCTCCAGCAACAGCAATGTCCAAAACAGATGTGTTACCGACAGTGAGTATTAGTGTTGATACAACATCAGTAAATGACAATGGAGATAAGATTAGTGCTGATGCTTCTGTTTCGGGTGAAATAACAGAAGTTCCTGCAACAATAGAGGACAAGGATGATACTACCGGATTAGTATATACCGTTGCTCTAGATTATGTTGCAGCACAGGATGTGACCGTAACCATAACCTTAACAAATGATGCAGGTCATGCAAGTGCGCCGGATTATTCAACGCTTGCAGGCTCTCAGCATGATGGGAAAATCGCCCTACATGGGGACACAGGTAAAGTAACCTATGATGGAGCTTCAACTGTAACGGTTGTTATTCCTGCTGGATCTAAGAGTGTTTCATTTATAGTTGATCCAACAATGGAAGCTAACCAAAATGCATTTAATGCTGAAGGTATGGAGAAAGTTGTTGCAACCATTACGGGAACATCTAATAACGCTACCGCTGTAACTGATACAGTAAATAATGCAGGTGCTTCTGCTACGGGGGTTATTTATGATGGCAACCCTATTTCATTACGTAATCTGGACGGCGATTTTACACTGAAGTATTCATTATCCTCATCAGTGGCTGAAAATGGGGACTTTGGATATACCATCGGAGTTGATAGCGGTAAAAAAGATCCTAAGCTAACGACAGATTACAATGATACGATTTATGTTGGTTATTATCAGGATGGTAGCGAAACTTCATCATACAGCAATCTTGCTAACTCGCAGGATAATGGACCTGATGGCACAAAAACAGATGGTAATCAAAGTATTACAACTGTTGATTTAGGTGCTGGTGATGACCTGATGGTGATCCGCGGTAATATGTTAACCAATACACGAGTCTATGCTGGTGAAGGTAATGATACCTTTACTATGGACGGCATGAATACAGCGTTACGTTCTATGTATGCTGGTAGTTATCTCTTTATGGAATCTGGTAATGATACCGTTACGATTAAACGTACAGGGGTAACCAATGCTGGTCAAATCTATCTTGGCTCAGGTAGTGATACCTTTACTCAAGGTGATGCCAATGATCAAAATAATACCGAATTGTCCGGTTTATTAGATCTGGGTAGTGGTACTCAAGATAAGTCAAATATGCCAAATGAGTATCTTTCTGTTTATCAGGATGGCAGTAATTTAAGTTTAGGTAATGACAATAACATTGATGCGGTCACAGATGTTAATACTGTCACTATTTATGGTTCTGTCTCCGGTGAAATTTTAGGTGGATATGGTAGTGATAATATCACTATCACTAAAAATCTGACTGGTAATGTTTCTGTTGGTGATAATACAGACACTCTAACTGCTGGGTGGATTTATGGTGGTGCCACTGTTTCTATGGGGGATGGCAATGATACGGTTACTGTCACTGAAGGTGCGTATAACACAACTATTTCACTAGGGGCAGGAGATGATGTGTTTGATGCTACTGCTGGTGTTATGGGGGATTCTGTTAGCGCGACATTAGTGAATGGTGAAGATGGCAATGACACCATAAAATTAGGCACAATTGGTAAAAATCTGACAGTTGATGCGGGTGCTGGCGATGATACTGTGATTTTGACAAAAGATTATGATCCTTCACCTATAGGTAATCAGGGATATATTAATGGGGGAGAGGGAACTGATACTTTAGTCTTATCAGGTACGATTACGGTAAATATGGCCACTAAGACTGATGAAGGTATTGCTAATTTCGAAAAAGTCGATATGACGGTTAACAGTGAGTTGAAAGTGGACAATAGCTCTCAGACTATTAAGTTAACCGCATCTGATGTGTTGGGAATGAATGCAAATTCAACGATTTATATTTCCGGTGATGCTAATGATAAGGTGGATTTAGGTGCCGATGGTGCTGGAGGTTTAGGTACATTTACAGCTACTGCCACTACAACAAAAGCAACCGCATTAGATGGTACTGAACATACTTACACTCTTTATAGCAGTGCAAGTGGTGCTAATGTCTATATTGATAATAATATTATCGATAATGGAGGCGTTATTTAATTATCTGTTGTAATTAAATCTAAGGCTGCTCTTTCGGGCAGCCTTATTATCTAATCATAAAACTTTTATATTTAGATTATATTTTCTTATTAGAGGTAATATCTGTGTTTTCTATAAATAAACTCAAAATAATAACGTTTGTTATTTTAGGAGGTGTATTATTTAATTCACATGCAAACTCTTTAAAGTATATATTAAATAATTCATTAAATAATGCGCCTGAGTTATTAGAAGCTAAAGCTGATATAGATATAGCCGTTGCAAAAGTTAATCAGACTAGAGCTCAACATTTTCCCGTAATAAGCGTAACTGGAAATAAATTATTAGGACAATATCATAGAGATAAAAGCGACTATGATAATAATAGTTTTATTCCAGGATTAAGAGGTGAATTAAATATCTATTCTTTCGGTGGAATAGAAAATGATGTTGAACGTAATGAAAAAGAACAACTCTATTATCAATTTAAATATAGCGAAACGAAAGAAAATGTCGCTTACACCATATCAGATCTCTATTTAAAAGCATTGCTAGCTAAAGAATCTATTGCGGTAAAGAAAAAAAGTTTAGATAGACATAATAAGATTATATCTGAATTAAATGTGATAGCCCGTAATGATGAAGGGCGTGTTTCTGAATATGTTCAGGCAGAAGCAAGAAAAATATTAGTAGAACAAGATATTAACTATTATGAAAAAGAATTAATGACAACGTTAAGTACGTTATCAAAATATACGGGTTTCCCCGTTGGTGAAAGCGATCTTGTCAATCCTTTTGATGGAATGACGGTCAGTGATATGTATAGCGAATTCACTGCAGAAAATAATAATCAAAATCCAGCTTATCTCGTGAGTCAGGCTGATATCGATGCTAAAAAAATGGGCGTTAAAGTAGAAAATAAAAAACAATTACCAAGAATTAATTTAACTGGAAATATAACTAAAGATGATCGTCAGATAGGCATTGATGTGACATGGGACATTATTAATTTTTCATCATTATATTCTATTGATGAAAAAGTAAGTCAGTTAAACGCGGCACAACAGAGAATGGAGAGAGTGATTAGAGATATTGAAGAAGCAAGACGTTTATCAGTAATTAATATCCAAAAAAGTACTCAAAAATTGAAGATATTAGATGCACAAATTTTATCATCGACAAAAGTAGTCGATTTTTATCAATTGCAATTTAATGTTGCACGCCGTTCTTTGTTAGATGTTTTGAATGCAGAAAAAGAGTTATCTGATGTTGAATTATCTTATGCCACGACATTGAGTGATCTTAGGTACGGGATGCTTGATTATTTGTATGCACAAGGAAAACTTTCGCACTGGGCACTTAATTCACACACTCACTAATAAATTAAGGTAAATATTGTAGTTATGAAATTGATCATAGAAGGTCTTTCTCTTACAACCCAGTTATTAGGCACACATTTATCTGTGGCTACACTGACTGCACATACAATCCGTACTACAAAGATGGGAATTGATTTTTCATCACTGGTTGAATATCTGAAAAGTGAAGGATTTGAAAATACATTATCACAACGATTATTAGATGATATTCCCTCTCTAGCTATGCCAGTATTATTATTATTAAAAAATGAAGAGAGTGCTGTTTTAACCGAAGTTTCATTTGATGAAACTGGACAACGTAAATATAAAATTCAGCAAGTAGATGGTTTATCTATATGGTTAACACAATCTGAATTAAGTGAAAAATATTTAGGTTATTGCTGGTTCATTAAGCCACGTATTACAGAAGATGTTCGTTCAGAATTGCCTGAATATACGATGCCTAAAGCATGGTTTTTTAAAGTTATATGGCGCTTTAAAAAGTATTACTATCAAATCATTCTCGCTACTTTTGTTATTAATTTTTTGGCACTTGTTAGTTCATTATATGTCATGAATGTTTATGACAGAGTAATACCTAATAAGTCATATCAAACACTCTGGGTTTTAAGTATCGGGGTAATTATTGCAATATTATTTGAATTTACAGCTAAAATGCTCCGAGGCCGGTTAACTGATATTGCTGGTAAGAAAGCTGATTTAATTATCAGTTCTGCTTTATTTAGAAAGGTCACAAATCTTAAGTTACAAGAAAAACCTATATCATCTGGCTCCTATGTTAATAATTTACGAGATTTTGAATCTGTCCGTGATTTTATGACGAGCGCGAGTTTATTAACATTAGTTGATATGCCTTTTTTAATTTTATTTGTATCTGTAATTGCGCTTGTTGGAGGCTATTTAGCTTTTGTGCCACTTACTATAATTCCATTGGTTATTATTGTCGGACTTTTAGCTCAGATCCCTTTATCCAAATATATTAATGAATCGATGAAGGAATCATCTCAAAGGCAAGGATTAGCTGTAGAAGCGATTGAAGGTATAGAAACATTAAAAACGAATAATGCCATGAATTGGGCGCAAAAGCGTTGGGATTATTACACAGCAAAAACAGCATCTTCATCAATGAAAGTTAAAAACATCAGTAATTTTGTTATTTATTTTGCAGTAATGATGCAACAGTTAAATACGATATTTTTAGTTATTATTGGTACTTATTTGATTCATAGCGATGATCCTGCAAGTAAAATTACAATGGGGGCGTTAATCGCAACGGTTATTTTATCTGGTAGAGCGTTATCACCATTAGGACAGATTGCGGGTTTAGCTGTGCGCTTTCAACAGGCTTGGGTCGCATTAAAAGGTGTTAATGGCATTGTTGAGCGACCATCAGAACGTGAACCAGCTAGGAAATATATTACGTTAAAACAAATAAATGGAAATATAAAATTCCAAAATGTTTCATTTGCTTATAACCAAGATAGTAGCAGTGTAGTGAAAAATTTATCATTTGAAATAAAGCCAGGTGAAAAAGTTGGAATACTTGGGCGTATTGGCAGTGGTAAATCAACGACTTTAAAATTAGCAGCTGGGTTATATCCCGCAGAGCAAGGGAGTATCACACTAGATGATGTCGATATTCGCCAAATAGATCCTCATTATTTGCGTAATCAGGTTTTGTTATTAGAACAAGAGCCAAGGTTATTTTTAGGTAGTTTAAGAGAAAATCTTGATTTAGCCCGTATGGATGGCTTCTCTAGTGATCAAGATTTGATTGTGGCACTGAAGCGGTTTGGTTTGGATAAAGTTATTAAAAAGCATCCTAGGGGATTAGATATGTCCTTGGGAGAAAATGGGTTAGGTCTTTCTGGTGGACAAAAACAAATTGTTGCTTTGGCTAGAATGACGTTGAGAAATCCCAAAATTGTTTTACTTGATGAACCAACAACGGGACTTGATCAATATTCAGAAATTCAGGCATTAAATGCCATTTCAGCATGGTGTCGCTCAAAGACATTATTGGTTGTTACTCATCGACCTCAGGTACTGAGTATTGTCAATCGAATAATTGTTGTTGATAACGGCAAAGTTGTGATGGATGGTCCCAGAGATGCGGTTTTACAGCAGTTAGCTAAAAATGAAACAGAAAAACAAATAACTGCTCACTCAAAAAACCAAAATAGATAAGTAAGATTGGGAATGTGAAATGAATGAACTAAATAAAAAACACCTGATGCCTTCAAGTCATACTAAAGAGGTTCTTTCTAATAAGGACTTAGCACTTCTAAATGACTTGCATGCAGCACTTCAGAATGAAAAACATCATAAAAGTTTTATGATGATCACAATATTGCTGATCTTTATGGTTATTTTCGTTATTTGGGCATGGAATAGTAATCTTGAAGAGGTAACTCGTGGTCAAGGCAGTATTATTCCTAGCAGTCGCGAGCAGATAATCCAAACATTGGATGCTGGCATATTAAAAAGTATGCAAGTTAAAGAAGGGGATATAGTTGAAAAAGGTCAAGTATTATTAACGCTAGATGATACTCGAACATCGGCTATCTTGAGAGAAAGTGAAGCAAAAGTTGCTAATCTAGAAGCAATACGAGCACGACTTAAAGCGGAGGCTTATTCTACTGAGCTTAGCTTTCCAGAAGGTTTATCAACAGAATTAGTAACTCGTGAAACAACAGTATACAAGATACGTAAAGACGCATTGAAATCAGGAATAGACAATTTACAACAAAGTAAAGCATTGTTAGACCGAGAAATTTCTATCACTAAGCCAATAGTTGCACAAGGTGCAATGTCTGCTGTGGAATTATTAAGAATGGAGAGGCAATCAGCCGATATTCAATTACAAATAGATGAAAAGAAAAATAAATATTTAACTGAAGCAGGGGCTGAATTAGTTAAAACAGAAGCGGAATTAGCTCAAGCAAGGGAAAATATGGCAGGGCGAGCTGATCCTGTTGAACGTGCTTTAATACGTGCACCATTAAGAGGTATTGTGAAAAATATCCGTATTAATACAGTTGGTGGAGTAATTTCAGCAGGGCAGGATATAATGGAAATTGTTCCTTTAGAAGATCAGTTATTAGTTGAAGCTTATATTAGTCCTCGAGATGTGGCCTATGTACGTGCTGGTATGCCTGCATTAGTAAAATTGACTGCTTATGATTATGCGATTTATGGTGGGTTAGAAGGCGTCGTGACTTTGGTAAGCCCAGATACATTGCATGATCAAAAAAGACCTAGTGATTTAAAACTTAATCAAGATGAAGCTTTTTATCGCGTATTGGTCACAACTCAAAGTAGTCATCTTACGGATAAAAATGGAAAAGAGCTTCCTGTTATTCCGGGTATGATCGCCAGTGTTGATATTAAAACAGGTGAGAAAACGGTTTTCCAATATTTGATTAAACCTATAACAAGAATGAAGCAGGCATTACAAGAGCGGTAATAATTTTGAGGTCATAACTATCATAGAAGCAGTTATGACCTGTTATCAAGCTATTACTTGTATACTATTTATTAAATAAGAAGATTTTTACATGGATGTTTAAAGTTGAGTTTTAGTATATATTTTCTCTCACGAAACAGTTTTTAATTCAATATATTATTTAGATGATGATATATTTATCATTTGAATATATTAATCTAATTTTCTGTTATAAATAATAGTTAACTATTAGTTAATAATACACTCAGTATATTAAGTATAGAGATATTAAATTATTCTATTTTTAGTAATTTCTAGTTCATGTTGAGGAATATCAAACATCTGCGCCATAAAAATAGAGATAAATATATCTAGTGGCTGATTAGAGCGGGTTAGTTTTGCTTGCATTATTGCTCCTTGCCAACCCATCCAGAAAAAAATAGCCATTTGTCTACAATCAATGTTTTTAGATATAAACTTATATTTTTGTGCTTCTAGAAGATAATTTTCTACCTTTTTCTGCCATCCAGAAATCACATTATTCAGTATTTTATAATAGCTAATGGGTAAATTAACAATATCTTGTATGAGATTACTTACTAAGCATCCTCGTTGCCAATGATACTTTTCCATTTCTGATTTTATCATGTGACAAAATGCTAATAGTCTTTTGGGGAAAGGTAATGCAGTATAAGACAAATAGTTATCTAGTTGCTTAGAAATAAAGTTGTCATAATGTTGGATGACGACTAAACCAAATTTTTCTTTACTACCAAAGTAATAATAAAATGATCCTTTCGGGATACCAACTTTTTCTAATATCTTACAAATGTCTGAACTGATATAGCCTTTTTCAGCAAACATTTCTATACCACTTTGAATAACTATATTTTTTACATCTGTATTAGGACTATGATTTTTGGGGGGACGTCCTCGTTTCGGTTTGGTAATTTCTGATATCATCATTTTGCTATCTCCACGACAGGGGAGCATACAGGTAGCTTATTAAGTACCTGTCAATGCTGATTATTTTGTTGTGAGAAAAGTCCCTCCCGCTGAAATTTTATGCGGGAGGAATATAACGAATAGCGTGTGTTATTTTGTCATTAGGTCTTGGTTTTGTTTCATTTCAAATCGTGGGGAGACAAAACCATATAGTGTCCATCCCAAGAATGTGGCTAATGCCCCCCACATTACGGCGTCTTCACCAGATGAATACAGAGCATAGAAACTATAAATCGCCCCAATGAATGCGATGATATTACTGGTTCTCGCTTTATGAGGTTCCACTTTGGCGACTTTTTGTAAAATAATCATTGCCGCCATAGAAAGGATGTAAGGAATAATATTAGTCACAACTGCTAGATTGACGAGTACATTAAACTGTTTATTTAGTGATGGGCTGATGGTCATCAGTGACAGTGCAGATTGAATAACAACAATAACTAACATTCCTTTTACCGGGGCATCAGCTTTGCTAACTGCAGAAAATATTTTTGGAAAATAACCAGAATCCGATGACGCCTTAAATACTTGTGCGATGGTGAACTGCCAGCCAAGTAAAGATCCACAACAAGACATAATCATTAGCGCCATAATGATTTTCCCAACACCTGGGGTAAACATTTGGGAGAAGGCTAAGCCAAATGGCGCGGTAGAGTTTGCCAGATCCATATTTGGCACAATACCTGCGATAACATTTGTTGATACGATATAAATAACGGCTGCACCTAATGTGCCACCTAATACAGCAATAGGAACATTCTTTTCAGGATTTTCAACCGCTTCACTATTGGCACAAGCTGATTCCATACCTAAAAATGCCCATAAGGTCATGGCAATAGAAGAGCCTACGGCTTCAAAGAATGGAAAATTATGTGGATTCCAAGAGTTAATGTATTGTTCAGGATTGAACCACCACCAGCCAATAATTGAAATACCCACAACAGGGATGATCACCCCCCAGACAGTGATGCTGCTTATTTGTCCGGTGATCCGCGCACCACCAAAATTTGCTATTGTACAGATCCACAATACAACAATCGTTGCAATACAAATACCTAACGGAGTCATTGTCGCATCCATCAGTTCGGCACCATAACCCACAGCAGAAATTGCGATAGCTACATTGGCAATTAACAGGGAAATACCATAGGTATAATTGGCCATAAAATTCCCCGATTTGCCAAAGGCATACTCGGCATACCCTCCCATTCCTCCGCTACGGCGGCTAAACATACCGCATTTAGCAAATGCATAGGCCAGAGCCATAGAGCCGACTGCAGTGACAATCCAAGATAAAATAGAAATGGTTCCTACTTCGGCTAGCTTGGTCGGTAACATAATAATACCGGAACCCATCATATTCACCGCAGTTAATATAGTGAGTTGCAATACACTCATTTTATTTTTTGAAGTACTCATCGTTTTACTCTCCGGCTGACGGAGCATGCTTATTCACACTCCGTCACGCATAAATTAATTAACTTAGTGCTTAATTACATAGCCATATGCCCGCAGACGACCGTCCTCATCATTGCGGATATATACACCTTGTAATTCCGGTGAGAATCCCGGGAATAGATTAATTCCTTCTTCTAGCGCTAGAAAATATTGCTGTACAGAGCCACCCCAAATTTCCCCTGGTACTACACACAGTACTCCTGGTGGATAAGGTAGAGCACCTTCGGCGGCGATACGGCCTTCAATTTTTTCCACGGCAACTAACTCCACCTCGCCACGCACAAAAGCGATATTGGCTTCTTGAGGTAACATACTGACTTGTGGGAAATGTGATTTACGGAACATCTCTTTTTGCAGTTGTTTTACATTAAATTTCACATACATATCATGCATTTCTTGGCACAATTGACGGATGGTGTATCCTTGATAACGTGTTTGGTTGGCATGATATACTGATGGAAGTACCTCTTTCAGTGGGGCATCTTGTTCCAGTAATTGTTCAAAGCGAGCAATTTGTGCGACCAGATGCTGCATTTTCGCCATGCTTTCTGCAGGCGTTAGCAGGAATAATATGGAGTTAAGATCGCATTTTTCAGGAATAATGTTATTTTCACGTAGATAGTTCGCCAAAATGGTGGCAGGAACACCAAATGATTCATATTTTCCTGTTTTGGCATTAATACCTGGGGTGGTTAGTAGTAATTTACATGGATCAACAAAGTATTGATTTTCTTCATATCCCTCAAATGAGTGCCAGCGCTCTCCCGGAACAAAATTAAAGAATCGGAGATCATTGGCAATTTCATCAGTATCAAAATCTTCCCATGCACGGCCATCGATAGTTTCTGGAATAAACGGGCGAATATGTTTACAGGATTGCAGGAGTAATTTACGGGTTTCAATCCCTGTTTTTACGCAATTCATCCATAAATGTTTACCTGACTCACCTTCATGCATTTTGGCATTCACATCCAAAGCTGCAAATAATGGGTAGAATGGACTAGTAGAGGCATGCATCATAAAGGCGTTATTGAGACGTTTATGATTTACATAGCGTTTTTGACCTTTAATATGGCGATCTTTTTTGTGGATCTGTGAGGTTTGAGAGAATCCCGCTTGTTGTTTATGTACAGATTGTGTAACTAAGATCCCCGGATCGTTTTCATTCAGTTCAAGTAGAAGTGGAGAACAATCTTTCATCATTGGAATAAACTGTTCATAGCCCACCCACGCGGAGTCAAATAAAATGTAGTCACATAAATGTCCGATTTTATCGACTACCTGACGTGCGTTATATATTGTTCCGTCATAGGTACCTAATTGAATAACGGCTAGGCGGAAAGGGCGCTTTTCATTTGCACGTGTAGGGGCGACTTCTTTGATGAGTTCACGTAGATATTTTTCTTCAAAACAGTGAGCATCAATGCCACCGATAAACCCAAATGGGTTACGTGCAGCTTCAAGATAAACAGGCGTTGCTCCTGCTTGAATTAATGCTCCGTGATGGTTTGATTTATGATTATTACGATCAAATAATACTAGGTCATCTGGTGCCAATAAGGCATTAAGAACGACTTTATTGGAGGAAGATGTACCATTAAGTACGAAATAAGTTTTATCGGCATTAAAGACTTTTGCTGCATGTTGTTGTGCGGCACATGGGGCACCTTCGTGGATCAGCAGATCACCCATAGAAACATCGGCATTACATAAATCAGAGCGGAATAAGTTTTCACCAAAATACTCGACAAATTGGTTACCTAGAGGATGACGGCGGAAAAATTCACCTCCTTGATGCCCAGGACAATCAAAAGCTGAATTTCCTTGTTCAACGTATTTTTTTAAGCTGCCGAAAAAAGGAGGTAATAGACTCTCTTCATATTTTAACGCTGCAGTTTCTAGTTGTTTATTATATAACTCACTATTTTTTTTATTTAAATCAATTACACCAGTTAATCGATTAATAATATTAGCAGGGATAACTTCATCTTTATTAATAACGGCAAAAATAGGCTGTTCAAAGCTATTTTGTTCAATTAAATTAAGCTTTCCATTCTGAATGTCATTAAGTGAAATAATAATCACGGCAACATCAGAAAAATCAGTATGTAGAATATCGACACATTCACGGTGGGTTGAAATATAGTCAGACATATCGTAGCTGACCGCTATTTTATAACTTTTCATTTTTAATACCTTTTTTTGGTAAAAAATTCCCGCTGAAATATTAAGTAAAAATATTTCAGTTTTTTATTTTTATAAATGCGAGTTTTTTCCCTCGATAGAGTGTCGAGTTATAAAAATCACGTTTATATTTATGTCATCACGTATAAAAATAATGTATAGAATGATGGTTTTTATAATTTTAGTAATATGTTTTTAGCAAAATTACCAATAATAAGAACTAATTAACTGCACATTACTATGCATAAAAACCAAGAATATGAATGATCAATAAGAATTCATTATAGTCACATAAAATGTGATTTATAATGGTAAAGAGGTTGACTATCCATACGCTGGTAATATGCAAACCACGTGATGGATGCCAATAGAGAGATTATCTTTGAGCGTTGAAAAGATTAAAATCAAAACATGAACGATGTGAAAACATCATTATATGTGTAATACGTCTTATATGTGGCCAAAATCGATTATTATTTTCCATTTTCGCATCCGTTAATTATTAAGACCTATATAACAACTATAAATTAATATAATTAAACACCCGAATTATACTGTGATATAGATCAAAATATATCATTTTAAGAATGGTTTTGTCTTTAATTAATATGTTGCTTGTTAATTATTTGTTGTTTTGTTTTTAATAAGAGAACT
>NZ_CAWPAV010000062.1:0-2456 GCF_963885725.1 Proteus sp. G4380 | reverse complement strand
CAATCGGAGATGAATACCCTATTATCACAGAGAAAATGTTAAACTCAGGATATAACAAATTAGAGTTGCAGTATGATCCTCAATTACCTTTGATTACACCTTACCCTGAAAATAAAGAGCTTGTTTATCCCCTTATTGAAAAGGCTAAAAAAAATAACAATTCTAATGATAGCTATCTTATTGCTTCCATTTTCTTTGTTGGTTGTACTAATTTAAAATATAAAATTACTCATGAAAGTGATAAAAACCAGTGCGAATTATCACGTAATTTCTTAAAAAAAACATTAGCATTGAACCCTAAACATGGAGCAGCTCTATTCTATCAAGCCGTTATTTTTGAAAATGGTTATGGTGTTGAAAAAGATATAAACAAAGCAATTAAATACTATGACAAAGCATGTCGAATAAAAGGAAACAAAGTGATTATTGCTTGTGAAAATCTTTTTTCTATCTATTTGCATGGTAACAAAGGTGTTCCTCAAGATTTAAACAAGGCCAAAGAATATGCAAAATGGATTGCTGAAAATGGGAGCCAAAAATATCAAGAATATATAAAACGTTGGGATTACATTTTATTTTCTCTTGAATTAAGTTTAAAACTAAAAGAATGTAAAAAAAGTGGGATAAATGCATCTATATGTATCCGCAAAAGCAATAATGCACTCTTGGAATATGCCAATAAAATGTACCCAATTGAGTAATTATTTATTTCTACTTTATATAGAAAAAACCAGCCAATTTTTGTTGACTGGTTTTTCAATTTATATCATCAACTCAATTGAATACTGAGTGAATTATATTCTTATTGATTATGAGTGCTACTACGGCGACGTGGTACATTTTCGTTATTACCGCCCTCGCTCACCATTTACCTGAACAATTTGCTTAATCCATTAGAGCAAGAGCGTTTAGCCAAAACATTAAGTCGTTTACGCCAAGGCAATAAACAAAATATTGATTTATTATCGCCACCAGAAGAACGCTTAAAGTGCATTCCTTGTACTAGGTATAGCCGTATTTAGCTAATGCCAATCGATGAAGCAGTGTTTGCTATATCACAATTAAGCGGTGTCTATTTTTAAGCTATATTTAAAGTGTTATTTATCATTTTAATACGCTTAGCTAATATGGTTGCACAAATAAAACCAAGCAAACTAAAAGTGACCATAATACTAAATACATAGTTATATCCTTGAATGCCCTCAAAATTATCTAATAATGACCCATAGAGAGCATAAGCAAACATGGAAGGCATATAACCAATAATACATCCAAACGCCATCGCTGAACCTGCATATTGTCTTGGTGTTCCAATTTCATCCATTGGTGCAAAGAAAATAGCTCTTTGCGAGAAAATGATTGCACCGAAACCTAATGTTGCAGTCATACCTAAATAGACATTCATTGAGTCATGAGGCAACATAATGAAAATAGCCATTGCAATCGCAGATAATAAAAATGTCCATTTCAGATATATTGTTGGCGATTTTGCAACTTTGTCAGCTAAAAATCCGCCTAATGGACCACCTATCATTTTTAGTGCATATTGATTAATAATGCCATAGGCACCGATAAGGGCTATTGGTAGTGCGTAAATATCTTTTAAAAAAGGAATAAAATAAGTTAACCCACAGTAAGCAGAATAAACAAAGAAGATACTCATTGATGCTAACCATAAGTTAGGACATTTTACGACATTTTTAATCCCTTCCAAAACTTGGCGATTAGCTTCACTTGCTGAGGAGGTTTCCTTCTTATCGTCATTATCCACAATAAAATATGTAATTATACCTACTATTATTGTAGCAAGCGTATAATAAATTAATCCTGCTTGCATACCTGTTTTACCTTCACCAAATAAAACAAATATATAAAGAGCTCCCGAAGCTACTAGAACATCAACAACCCCTCGCCCAGCTTCTAGAAAACCAAACATACGTCCTTGTTCTTCTTTATTTCCTAATAAACGTACCGATTTTAGTAAAACAGGCCAATAAACAACCTCGCCGAAAAATGCCATTGCACCAAATGCAATTAAATAACCCGTAAAAGGAGGCAATGTGCTTAAATAAGCACCACATAAACCTACTCCAATTAAGCCCGCTGGTAATAAAATTTTCTTAGAGAAACGATCGGCAATATACAATGATGAAAATAATCCGATTGTTTGAATAATGGCATAAATAGTAAAGCCAAAACCAATTTGGGTGTTAGATAATCCCCAATCTTGTTGCATTGGCACATAAAATACATCTTTCATGCTGGATAGTTTGAATATAGTCCCACCACCCAAAATAAGAAAACATAATTTTCCCCATTTATTCATGATCATATTTCCTATTTTTTATAAGCGATAGCTTCTATTTCAATTAAAACATCTTTAGGTAGACGAGAAACTTCCACACATGAACGAGCTGGGTATTTTCCTGATGTAAAAAAAGAAGAATAAATATTAT
>NZ_CAWPAV010000061.1:0-2548 GCF_963885725.1 Proteus sp. G4380 | reverse complement strand
TATTCGCCGTGGCAGACATTGTGTATTCCTGATGCACGTCCATTTGGTCTTTGTCACAAAATATCGGCGAAAAATATTTGATCAGGATGCAATTGAAAAATTGCGAGGCTACTTTGCCAGTGTTTGTGCTGATTTTGATGTTGAACTGGTTGAAATGGATGGGGAACGGGATCACGTTCATTTACTGATTAATTACCCGCCAAAACTGGCGATATCTAATCTGGTTAACAGCCTTAAAGGGGTATCGAGTCGATTACTTCGACGTGATCGTCCTGATATTGCCCAACATTATTACTACAAGGGGGTTCTTTGGTCGCCGAGTTATTTCGCGGGGAGTTGTGGTGGCGCACCAATATCCATTATCCGCCAGTACATTGAGCAACAGGAAACACCTAGTTAGTTAAAAAACCGCGCCTTATATCCCCGACCTGAAGGACGGGATTTTACGGTGCTTTGGATAAAAACTGCTAAATATGCTTTAATCATGAGCATAAATTTTAAAATTAATTAGGCAATTTATGTTCAATTATCCAGCAACATCCCATTTTGACGAAGAAAGTGAAACTTACGAGATTACTTATCGTGATTTTGACAATATACATGCAGTGGCATATACAGAAGATGATATTGAACTAGAAGCCTCAGATATTTTACATGTAGGACTTGAAGAGTTTATTTCGAGTAAAATGCCGATCCCTATGCCTTCTGAGCCTCAATCAGGGGATTTTATTGTTTATCTTCCCCCTATTAGTTGCTTAAAAATCGCATTACATAATGCCATGTTAACAACAAAAACTAAAAAGGCAGATCTGGCAAGAAAAATGAATCTAAATAGCGCCCAAATTGAGCGTTTACTCGATATCAATCAAACTTCAAAAATCGATAGCCTAGAGCAAGCGCTTTACCTATTGGGTTATCACATTGCTATATCTGTGCATAAACAGCGCTAGTTCGATATTTTCATCTAATAAAAAGGTGGCCATAATAATTTACGCCACCTTACTATCATATAACTATCTATCATATAACTATAGAGTATACAAAATAGTATACAAAGTATGACTACTTATCATGATTAAAGTTGCTTACTCGCTAAGTATTTAGCGTGCTGAGTATAAATAGCAACGATATCTTCATTATAACCCACTAACCCTGCAACTTGGTTAACCATATCAATATGATCTTGCGCATAATCATCTTTTATCAATTTGCCTAATCGCATACTCGAGCGACCAACTAAGCCGTCATTTTGTTTTTCAGTAAAGAATGTATTTAACACACGCATTGCCGCATGAGTAGGATCCAGTAGATTCCCCTTTTCCCCAGCAATTAATCCCTGAATATAGCTACCAAAACAGTAGTAATGAACCCCATTGACGATTTCATCACCTTCACCACCAGGGATTTTAGGTAATGCCTGTGGGTATTTGTTATTAAATTCTGTGACTTGCTCTGTTGTTAAAGACTCTAATGCGGCAATAGCATCTTGAGGATCGCCTCTATGACCAGAAAATGTTGAGATAATAGTACCAAATGCATTTAATACTTTTTCGACAATATATTCTGGGATACTGTCTTTACGCATAATGCGTCGATATAAGTCGGCTATTTCTGAACCATGATTTACACCATTAATTGAAGTTACCGAAGCAACACTATCAGGATAATTAGCCGCAACGTAACGACAAGCTAATGGCCCTTGGCTATGACCTATAAAATTCACTTTTTTCGCTTGTGTCTCTTGTAAGAGAGTCTGGACAAATTGCCACAACTGCTTGCCACGCACTTCATTTGAATTAAAGGCAGAAAGAGAAGCGGTAAAAACTTGATGCCCATCTTGCCTTAAGGCATCTGCAATACCATAAAAGTAGGGAAAACCAACAATTTCATTAAAACCAGCTAAACCATGAACTAAAACGATAGGATATTTCGTTGACATACATCCACTCCTTGGGGTTAAAAACACTTAATTAAATTGCTAACATCCTATTAGCAAATGTTGAACTCATTAGATAAATTGCAATAAACAATATTATTGCAATTCTTTATTTGCTATCAGTTTGTTTAGAATAAGCCTTAAATTACGATCGTAAAGTACTATTTTCATTTTTCTCAATAATAAATATTAATTCGGCCATAATTAACATCCCTTCCACAATGCCTTCTGCTTTTTTGAGTTTTTTTCCGATATAAGTATCAGAGCATCGATGCGCTTGTGCTAATTGAATAAATGTTTGTCCAAATACATAGTAATCGACTAGTAATTCATAATCTTTTTTATGATTTTTTAGTAGTTTACTCATACATACCGAGACTATGATGCCTTGGCGATCAGTACAGGCTTTTCTTAATTTAACACGTATTGGCACATTTTCACGTTTATTTATTGTTAATGTATTGATATATAAATTATTATTTACAACCCATGAGCCCCAGGCTTCCATCAGTTTTGATATTTTTTGCATATAAACATCCTGTTTATCTTTCTAAAATACACTATATGATCACATTGTTTTTTTATACAGTCCTTGTAGTATATAAATATAGT
>NZ_CAWPAV010000060.1:0-62784 GCF_963885725.1 Proteus sp. G4380 | reverse complement strand
TTAGGTAAGGAGGTGATCCAACCGCAGGTTCCCCTACGGTTACCTTGTTACGACTTCACCCCAGTCATGAATCACAAAGTGGTAAGCGCCCTCCCGAAGGTTAAGCTACCTACTTCTTTTGCAACCCACTCCCATGGTGTGACGGGCGGTGTGTACAAGGCCCGGGAACGTATTCACCGTAGCATTCTGATCTACGATTACTAGCGATTCCGACTTCATGGAGTCGAGTTGCAGACTCCAATCCGGACTACGACAGACTTTATGAGTTCCGCTTGCTCTCGCGAGGTCGCTTCTCTTTGTATCTGCCATTGTAGCACGTGTGTAGCCCTACTCGTAAGGGCCATGATGACTTGACGTCATCCCCACCTTCCTCCGGTTTATCACCGGCAGTCTCCTTTGAGTTCCCACCATTACGTGCTGGCAACAAAGGATAAGGGTTGCGCTCGTTGCGGGACTTAACCCAACATTTCACAACACGAGCTGACGACAGCCATGCAGCACCTGTCTCAGCGTTCCCGAAGGCACTCCTCTATCTCTAAAGGATTCGCTGGATGTCAAGAGTAGGTAAGGTTCTTCGCGTTGCATCGAATTAAACCACATGCTCCACCGCTTGTGCGGGCCCCCGTCAATTCATTTGAGTTTTAACCTTGCGGCCGTACTCCCCAGGCGGTCGATTTAACGCGTTAGCTCCAGAAGCCACGGTTCAAGACCACAACCTCTAAATCGACATCGTTTACAGCGTGGACTACCAGGGTATCTAATCCTGTTTGCTCCCCACGCTTTCGCACCTGAGCGTCAGTCTTTGTCCAGGGGGCCGCCTTCGCCACCGGTATTCCTCCACATCTCTACGCATTTCACCGCTACACATGGAATTCTACCCCCCTCTACAAGACTCTAGCCAACCAGTTTCAGATGCAATTCCCAAGTTAAGCTCGGGGCTTTCACATCTGACTTAATTGACCGCCTGCGTGCGCTTTACGCCCAGTAATTCCGATTAACGCTTGCACCCTCCGTATTACCGCGGCTGCTGGCACGGAGTTAGCCGGTGCTTCTTCTGCGGGTAACGTCAATTGATAAGGGTATTAACCTTATCACCTTCCTCCCCGCTGAAAGTACTTTACAACCCTAAGGCCTTCTTCATACACGCGGCATGGCTGCATCAGGCTTGCGCCCATTGTGCAATATTCCCCACTGCTGCCTCCCGTAGGAGTCTGGGCCGTGTCTCAGTCCCAGTGTGGCTGATCATCCTCTCAGACCAGCTAGAGATCGTCGCCTAGGTGAGCCTTTACCCCACCTACTAGCTAATCCCATATGGGTTCATCCGATAGTGCAAGGTCCGAAGAGCCCCTGCTTTGGTCCGTAGACATTATGCGGTATTAGCCACCGTTTCCAGTAGTTATCCCCCTCTATCGGGCAGATCCCCATACATTACTCACCCGTCCGCCGCTCGTCAGCAAGAAAGCAAGCTTTCTCCTGTTACCGCTCGACTTGCATGTGTTAGGCCTGCCGCCAGCGTTCAATCTGAGCCATGATCAAACTCTTCAATTAAAAGTGTTTGATGCTCAAAGAAATCGAAAACTTAGCTTATTCATTATATGAATTAACTTGTTAGTCACTCTTCAAGACTTGATACATCTAATTTTTTAGAAGATATCGTCTCTGCGAGTGCCCACACAGATTGTCTGATAATTTGTTAAAGAGCAGTGCAACTATCGCTGCCGTTTCCGGTCTTCTGCGTTGTTGCGAGGAGGTGCATTCTACATCTTCCTCATTCAGTGTCAAGCGCTAATTTATCAGGCTTTTCACTTTTTATTTTGTTCTCTCAGCCGGTTCGCTTAGCGCCCTGTGCCGTGACAACGAGGGCGCATTATAGGGAGTTTTGTGAAGCTGGCAACACTTTTTTTTGATTTTTTTACCGACCGTTTAATTTTCCAACAAATTTAACTTAAAGCGCCAATTTTCTGAGCGTTTTAAAGCCAAAATCGGCTAAAACCGGTTTTAATAATTCACTATACTCATCTTCTTTAAGACAGTAAGCAAAACTAATTTCTTTTGAACCTCTGATTTTATCTTGATTTACAACTAACCACGCAGTTCTTCTTGCAATTGCACCACCAGAATCAATAATTCGAGTACCATCAGGCAAAACAGAAAGTAACTCTTCTTCTAATAGAGGAAAATGGGTACACCCTAATACTACCGTATCTGGTGGCTCTTTCATTTTAAGCCAAGGGGCTAAAATTCTACGTAGCTCATCGCATGACACCTTTTCGCCATGCAGTTTTTTTTCAGCCAACTCCACCAGCTCTGCTGAACCTAATAGATGCACTTTACACTCTGTCGCAAAGCGTTCGATAAGTTCATGAGTATAAGGTCGCTTAACCGTTGCTCTTGTGGCTAATAGACCGACCACACCATTACAGGTAAGTTTTGCTGCAGGTTTAATCGCAGGAACAACACCAACAATGGGGATATCAGTAAATTTAGCACGTAAAGCAGGCAGACTTACTGTACTTGCGGTATTACAAGCGATCACAATCGCTGCTAACTCATGCTGTTGCGCGACAGCACTGACGATACGAACGACACGCTCAATAATAAACTCTTGTGGTTTCTCACCATAAGGAAATGCTTCATTATCGAAAACATAGATATAGTGAGCATCCGGCAGTTTTTCACGGATCTCTCGATAAATAGATAAACCGCCAACCCCAGAGTCAAAAACTAAGACAGTGGGATTAGCGGTAGATTGTGCATCAGAAGTTGTAGCTTCCGGTGAGGAAATATTCACGTCCTGGCGTGCGATAGCCATAAGCTGTCTCATAATCTTTATCAAACAGGTTGGCTATTCTACCACGAATTGAGAGATGAGATGTAATAGGATATGACGCAGTTAAATCCCAAAGACTTACCCCACCTAGTTTTATTCTTTTCGTAGGATATTGGTTAAAGTCTGTATCATAGCGCTTTCCTATATATTGATAATTAATTCCAATATCTATATCTGCGATATTCCAATCTACTTGATACTTAATCTGTTGCTTTGCTCTTCTGCTTAATAGATTATTATCACTATCTCTAGCATCAAGGTACTGCAATGTTAATTGATGATGTAATGATCCAGTATCCATCTCACCAACCCATTCAGCACCTTTTATTTTAGCTTTATTGTAATTAATATAAGTGTTATCTCTAAAAGCAATCAGATTATCAATATCATTTTGATATAGAGATAAACGCCAATCAATCCCTTGAGTTAACCCTTCAACGCCCACTTCCCACTGCTTACTTTTCTCTGGTTTTAAATTGGGATTACCTTTTGTGTTCCATGCAGGATTATCCGCATAAAGTTGCCCTAATGTAGGAGCCTTAAATGCCGTACCATAAGAAGCAATTACTCGATAGTTATCGACGAACTCCCAACTTGCACTGGTTTGCCATGTAGTATGCCAGTTAAATTCATCGTGGTGATCAGAACGAATAGCGCCTTCAACGATAACTGAACTAAGTTGTTTTTGAGATGTGAGATATAGCCCAGTATTATCAATTGTTCTTTGATGAGGTACTGATGCTGAATTCGCTTCAATCGTTTGTCTTTGCCAATCCATTCCAGCGCTGATCATGCCACTTGGAATTAAAAAGGTGTTCCCCCATTGGACATTATATTGTTTAGAATTATCTACAGAAGAGCCCTTACCATCACGGCCATTTGTTGAAATGTAGTTATAGTCTTTAGTTTGGCTATACACCGTAATTAATTGACTAAAATAGGAATCACCACTGAACTTAATACCCGCTTCATAATTACGATTATAAGTTTTACTTTGATCTGTATTACCGGGATAAGATGCAACATAAGTAGTACGATTATCATAACCATACCCTTTCATGTAGCCTTGAAAGTTATCATTAAAAATATGGTCGATACCAAACCAATAGGATTTATTCATAAATCCATGTCTGTCATGAAAAGGAGCGGCAACAGGGACAGAATCATCCGTTGCATGTATTCCCTTAGTATAAGTATATCCACCTGCCGCAGATAATGTGGTTCTCTCACCTACCTTTTGTTGTATTGAACCATTGTAATTTTGATATCCATGGCTTCCTATTCCTGCATTTAACGTTAAACCATCATTTTGGCGTTTCGTTATAAAATTAATGACCCCACCAATCGCATCGGAGCCATAAACAGCCGAACGAGGGCCTCTTATATATTCAATACGTTGTACTAAAGAAAGAGGCAGTTGACTCATATCGTAAGAGCCAGAAATCCCTGCTTGGTTAGTACGTACACCATCAATTAATATTAATACATGTCTTGAGTCAGTTCCTCGCACAAAGACTGAACTCATCTGCCCTATACCACCACTTTGTGCTACATCAATCCCTGGCATTCTACGCAATACATCAAGCACACTATTGCTCTGCCAGCGATCGATCTGTTCACGATCAACAATAGTCACTGGCGCTAAAATAGAGGAGGTAGGTTGTTGAAAACGATTAGCAGTCACACTCAATGTATTATCAGCCTGTGCAAATAGGTTGAAACTGCTCGTCATAACACTTAAAGCAACACTTGAAAGAAAAAATACTTTTTTATTATTCATGAAATCTGCATCCAACAGAAATAAGTAGCAGGATGCCGCCAAAATTAAATAAAACGCGTACTTAATTTTACATGCGACAAATGTTCGGCAGGTCTTCGGACTCTAGGTTAAATACTCTGAGCATTTAAGATAATGACTTCCCACAGCACTGATTTTGGTGCATTGCAGTGTCTTTTATTATCCTTGATCCTATTACCGCTGCGCGTCAGTTCTGGCTTTGCACCAGATTCCCTTTTCACTCCATATCGGAGACCGAATCGCTATGCTACGATGCCAACTTCACTGAGTCCAGAAATTGAACATGAAGAATACTGGACATCTTCATGAGGATCTCTACAATTTCGCTCGCTTAACTTTATTACTGCCAAAAACAAGGCGAGATACCATGCAAAATTCATTACCAACGCAAACATACCAGTCTCAACTGAATGAAAAGACCGAACGCCTACAAAAGATGATGGCACCTTTTAATGCGCCTAATGTGGAAGTTTTTTCATCACCAGAACAACATTATCGTATGCGTGCAGAATTTCGCATCTGGCATGAGCAGGACGCTCTGTATCATATTATGTTTGATCAAGAGACTAAGCAGCGTATCCGCGTTGACCAATTTCCAGTGGCGAGCCAACTGATTAATCAGATGATGGTAGCTTTATTGGCAGAAATAAAAGATAAACCAACACTGCGCCATAAATTATTTCAAATTGATTATCTTTCAACCTTAAGCAATAAAATCATTGTATCGTTGTTATATCACAAAAAAATTGATGAGACTTGGCAACAAGAAGCGACAGCATTACGCCAAACATTGATTGCTCAGGGGTTTGATGTGCAATTAATTGGCCGAGCATATAAAACTAAAATTATGCTCGATAATGATTTTGTCGATGAAGTATTACCTGTTGCGGGTCAACAGATGATCTACCGTCAAGTGGAAAATAGCTTTACCCAACCTAATGCACAGGTCAATATTAAGATGTTGGAATGGGCACTATCAGTCACTGAAAACTCAACCGGTGATCTGTTAGAGCTTTATTGCGGTAACGGCAATTTCTCTCTCGCCCTTGCGCGTAATTTTAAGCGAGTGCTAGCCACTGAGATAGCGAAGCCCTCAGTGCATGCAGCGCAATATAATATCGCGATGAACCATATTGATAATGTTAAAATTATTCGTATGTCAGCGGAAGATTTTACTCAAGCAATGAATGGCGTAAGGGAATTTAAACGCTTAGAAGGGATTAATCTACAAGATTACCAATGTGAAACTATTTTTGTTGACCCACCACGCAGTGGTTTGGATGAGAAAACTGTTGAGTTGGTTAAGAATTACTCGCGCATTTTATATATCTCTTGTAATCCGCAGACTCTGTGCCAGAATTTAGAAACGCTGATCAAAACTCACAAAATCAGCAAGTTAGCACTTTTTGACCAATTCCCTTACACCCATCATATGGAATGTGGTGTGTTATTGGAGAAAAGATAACTTTTAATTTTAGAAGTTATAGCAGAAATTACCACCAAAACCCCAATAAAAACAAAACACCAGTAAGTGCACTTACTGGTGTCAAAATCTCGCTGTGTTTACAACCAAAAGCTGATAACAATTAATATTGCTCTGCTTGCGATGCTTTCTCAGCGTCTTCTTCCTGTTCACGTAGACGTTTACGCTGTTTAATTTGACGATAAATCCATAGAGCAATAATCACAATACATACAGAAGAGAAGAAGTTAGAGCCCATTTCAGGGTTAGAGGTTTTTAAATATGCATTGTAACCAAATAGCCCTAATAAAAAGAATGAGAAAATTAACTTAGGCATACCATCAGTCATTGGTTGATTTAAATAACGTTGGTATAAGCAGTAAACAGCTAGAACTAAACTAATCAGTGGAAAAATAGACCAAGGTCCAGTAAGTGGGTTAAATAAAGTTGAGTAACTACCATGTAAAGCAACACCGATAACTACGGAAAGTAATAGTGTGCTTTTTTCACAGCGATTTTGTTCCATCATTTATCTCCTTTCTGATGCATTTTTTTCTTTATTTCGGGGTTATTTTGTAGAGGTGTTTCTAAATCACGTCGATACCAATAGTAAGCGCCTTTGGCAATCATCCGTAGTTGTATTACTAATCTTTCTTCTAATTGTTGGCGTTTTTCAATATCAATATCTAATGCTTCTGCCCCTGCACTAAATACGATAGTCACCATCGCTTCAGCCTGCATTTCAGTAAAATAACGTGGCATATTACTTTCTTGCTCAAGATAGTCTGCCAGTTCTGCAATAAAATGTTGGATCTCTCGTGCGACAGCGGCACGAAATTCAGCAGATGTGCCAGAGCGTTCACGTAACAATAATCGAAAAGCATTCGGATTATTACCAATAAATTCCATAAAGGTAGAAACCGATGTACGGATCACACTTCCACCTTTAGCAATACGCTGTCGTGCTTGTCGCATCAATTGACGTAGCATCAGTCCACTTTCATCGACCATAGTTAACCCCAACTCATCAACATCTTTAAAATGACGATAAAATGAGGTAGGTGCAATACCCGCTTCTCGCGCCACTTCTCGTAAGCTTAGGCTAGTAAAACTACGTTCTGCACTGAGTTGGCTAAAAGCTGCTTCAATCAAAGAACGGCGGGTTTTTTCTTTTTGTTTCGCTCTGATGCCAATATTATTACTCACAGCAATCCTGATAATCCAAATGTGGTTTATAACCAATATATCAAATTTTTACAGAAAATAAGTACGTACCGTTATCCATAACGACACATTCAGATAAAAAACTAAATAAAGTGTGACTAATGCCCCTAATGTCAATTGGGCTATTATTCATTCTAATGTTAATATGTCGTTGTCGTTTTGTATAAAACAGGTCTCTTCCTATGCAACATTCTCATTTCGATGCAATTGTAATCGGTTCAGGTCCTGGTGGTGAAGGCGCGGCCATGGGGCTGGTTAAACAAGGAAAACGCGTCGCCGTCATTGAACGTTATGATCAAGTCGGTGGTGGTTGTACTCACTGGGGAACTATCCCTTCAAAGGCTCTACGCCACGCGGTCAGTCGTATTATCGAGTTTAATCAAAACCCGCTCTATAGCGACCAATCTCGCCTGATCAACTCCTCTTTTTCTCAAATACTACGCCAAGCCAGCACGGTAATCAGTCAACAGACTAAAATGCGTCAAGGCTTCTACGAGCGTAATCATTGTACGATGTATTCAGGCGAAGCTGCTTTTATTGATGATCATAGAATTAGCGTACGTTATCCTGATGGTACTTGTGATATTCTCAGTGCAGATAATTTTATTATTGCCACAGGCTCTCGCCCTTATTGCCCACCGGATGTTGATTTCTCACACTCTCGTATTTATAACAGCGATACCATACTCGACCTTGAGCATGAACCTCGCCATGTCATTATTTATGGTGCTGGGGTCATTGGTTGTGAATACGCTTCTATTTTTAGAGGTCTAAGAGTAAAAGTTGATTTAATTAATACTCGTGATCATCTACTGTCATTCCTTGATCAAGAAATGTCAGATGCACTCTCTTACCATTTTTGGAATAACGGTATTGTTATTCGACACAATGAAGAGTACGACACCATCGAAGGCGTTGATGATGGCGTTATTGTTCATCTAAAATCCGGTAAGAAAGTCAAAGCCGATTGTCTGCTTTATGCTAATGGTAGAACGGGTAATACCGATACGCTTGGTTTAGAAAATGTTGGGATCAAAACCGATAGCCGTGGACAAGTGGCAGTTAATGCGCATTATCAAACCAGTTGTGAACATATCTATGCAGTAGGTGATGTGATTGGCTATCCAAGCTTAGCCTCTGCGGCTTATGATCAAGGGCGCATTGCGGCACTTGCGCTTACCACAGGCACCTCGGAAACGCATTTAATTGAAGATATTCCAACGGGTATCTATACCATTCCAGAAATCAGCTCTGTGGGTAAAACGGAACAGCAACTCACCGCAATGAAGATCCCCTATGAGGTCGGTCGTTCACAATTTAAGCATCTTGCTAGAGCCCAAATTGCGGGTATGAATGTCGGTAGCTTAAAAATTCTTTTTCACCGTGAAACCAAGCAAATTTTAGGTATTCACTGCTTTGGCGAGCGCGCTGCTGAAATAATTCATATCGGCCAAGCAATTATGGAGCAGAAAGGAGAAGGCAATACTATCGAATACTTCGTTAATACCACCTTCAACTATCCAACCATGGCGGAAGCCTATCGCGTTGCTGCTTTAAATGGTTTAAATCGCTTATTTTGATGCTGCTTTCTTAGCCTCATAAAATGCGGTCATATGATCACGGATTGTCTCTGCTAATTGTTCATAACGATTACGCAAAGGCGATCCGGGGCGATAAGCCAAAATAATAGAACGTGATGGGTTAGGTGAAGTACAATCTAAATAGCAAACGCCATCGCGTTTTTGTGCTTGAGGTACCGCTAAATCAGGTAAAAGTGTAATACCACTTCCTGCAGCGACCATATTACGCAATGTTTCTAAACTAGTTGCTCTAAAATGGGTATCTTCTTTAGCCCCTGCTTGGAAACAAAAACCTAAAGCTTGATCACGTAAGCAATGCCCATCTTCTAACATTAATAAACGTTGGCCTGCTAAGTCCCCCATCGGCACTGATTTGCGATCATGCCATGGATGCTCATCATAAATAGCTAATTTCATCGGCTCTTCAAACAAAGGCACTTCTATAAAAGGGGCACTCTCTTTTACCATGGCTAAAATAGCACAGTCGAGTTTACCGCTATCTAACTGAGCTAATAAGCTATTGGTTTGTGCTTCGTGAAGATACATCTCTAACTTAGGGTAGTTTCTATGTAATTCGGGAATAATATGCGGTAATAAATAAGGTCCAACAGTAGGAATAAGCCCAATATGTAACGGCCCTGCCATACTCTCACCTTGTAGTGATGCCATTTCTTGTAGCACTTTCACTTCACGTAATACCGTTTTCGCTTGCTCTACTAGCAATAATCCCTGCTGGGTAAACAGTACTTTGCGACTGGTTCTTTCAAGTAACATAACGCCTAATTCGTCCTCAAGTTTACGAATTTGGCCACTTAATGTTGGCTGGCTCACATGGCAAGAATCTGCCGCACGGCGAAAATGTTTATGCTCAGCTAGAGCCACCAGATATTCCAAATCACGGATATTCATTGCAGATCCCATACTTATTACTGATAGTTAATAGCTATAGATAATATAACAACTGATAAATTTTTCTATCAATCGTGCGTTATTGTAACGTGATTTTTTCATCTTTTATCAATAAATGGTGATATATCAATTGATTAAACTATTATTATCGGTAAGCGTCCATAAAAAAGCAGGGCAGTTCATGAGCCACCCTGCTTTTTTTGAATAATCTATCAGTTATACAATGGGATAAAACTACTCATCCATATTAAGCTGTTTTTTGGCCTCAGTAATGGCATAAGAAACCTGCTGTTGAGATACTCCACCTTTTGCTAATCGTTTATCTAAACAAGATTGCAATGAAAGGATCTCGTAAACTTCAACGGTAATTTTGCTACTAAACTTCTGTAATTCAGATAGCGCCAACTCTTCAAGCGCTTTACCTTGCTCAATTGCACTAACAACAACTTCACCGACAATATGGTGAGCTTGGCGAAATGGCACCCCTTTTGCGACTAAATAATCAGCAAGCTCTGTCGCATTGGCATAACCTTGTTTTGCAGCCTCTTCACAACGAGGACGGCGAACCTGCAACCCATCAAGCACTAATGTTGCCATATGCAAACAATCAGACCAAGTATCAACGGCATCAAACAGCCCTTCTTTGTCTTCTTGCATATCTTTATTATAAGCAAGAGGCAACCCTTTTAGAGTCATCATCATTGCGGTTAATGCCCCTTGTACACGCCCGCACTTACCACGAATAAGTTCTAATGCATCAGGATTTTTCTTCTGTGGCATTAATGAAGAGCCAGAAGTGACTTTATCTGAAAGCTCAATAAAACCTGCTTCCCCACTATTAAAGAAAATCAAATCTTCAGCAAAACGAGAAAGATGCACCATACCAATAGCGGCCGCAGATAATAGCTCTAACACATGATCTCTATCTGATACGCTATCTAAACTATTGTTTGTTGCACTGGCAAAACCCAACCATTGAGCTAATTGTTCACGATCAATATCATAAGCGGTACCCGCCAAAGCGCCACTACCCAGTGGACTTACATCTAAACGCGTTAATGCATCCGCTAAACGGCTCTCATCTCTTGCTAACATCTCTTTATAAGCTAAACACCAATGCGCAAAAGTGACGGGTTGAGCACGTTGTAAATGAGTATAACCGGGCATCACAGCATGTTGATTTTGCTCAGCGGTTACCACTAACGCCTTTTGTAATTCAATAATAGCCTGACGTAAGTGGGCGACTTCTTCTTTACACCACAATTTTAAATCTGTCGCGACCTGATCATTACGGCTACGTCCAGTGTGCAACTTCTTACCTAAATCACCCACTTTGGCAATCAGTTTGCTCTCTACCCAACTATGAATATCTTCCGCATCACTTTGTAAAATAGAATGGGGATTAGCTGTTACTTCCTCAGACAGCTCATAAAGTGCCTGTTCAAGTTGAGCTTGTTCATCCTGCGATAAGACACCTACTGTGACTAACGCTTTAGACCAAGCTACTGAACCAAAGATATCTTGTTGTGCGAGTCGATAGTCAAACCGCAGTGAATCATTGAATTGTTTAAACCGTTGATCAGCTTGCTGACTAAAACGTCCACCCCAAAGTGCCATAATCACATCCTATTTTGTCTTTGTTAAAAGTCATGCTTGATAAAAATGTAGAGAGTGATGCCTTTTGTCACATCACTCTTATTGGTCTCACCTTATTTCTTTTTACTTAATGCCCGAATACGTGATGGCAAAGAGTATAGGCGGATAAACCCTTCTGCATGGCTGTGATCATAAACTTCATCTTCACCAAAGGTGGCGAACTCTTCCGAGTAGAGGCTGTTGTCAGATTTTTTCTGAATAGCATTTACATGGCCTTTATAAAGCTCTAACACCACTTCGCCATTTACCTCTGTTGCCAGCGAGTCAGCGGCAGCTTGTAATGAAGCCCGAATTGGCGTAAACCAACGACCGTCATAAACAACATAAGACATCTCTAAACCCAACTGTTGACGCCATTTAAAAGCATCTCTATCCAAAACCAGTTGCTCAACACCACGCAGTGCCGCCATCATAATGGTGCCTCCCGGGGTTTCATAGCAACCGCGAGATTTCATACCGACCAGACGATTTTCCACAATATCAATACGACCAATACCGTGTTTTACGCCTAGCGTATTTAATGTAGCTAAACACTCATAAGGGGATTGAGCTTTGCCATTGATAGCAACCACTTCACCTGCTTTTACCGTTACAGAAACCTGTTCAGGTGTATCAGGGGCTTTTTTCGGATCTACCGTCCATGCCCAGCAATCTTCATTAGAAGCATTCCATGGACTTTCTAACACTCCGCCTTCTGTTGAGATATGCCATGCGTTTTCATCACGACTATAAATTTTCTCAAGTGTCGCCGTGGTTGGAATATGACGAACTTTTAGATAATCCAGTAGGGCTTCACGGGAGCGCAAGTCCCACTCTCTCCAAGGTGCAACCACTTTAAGTTGCGGTGCCAGTGCGGTATAAGTACTTTCAAAACGAACTTGGTCATTACCTTTACCTGTTGCGCCATGCGCCAAGGCATCAGCCCCGAGTTTTAATGCCAATTCAACTTGTGCTTTCGCAATCACAGGACGTGCCATTGAAGTGCCTAACAAATAGCTCCCTTCATATAATGCCCCTGTTTTTAATACTGGATACACATAGTCTTTAATAAACTCTTCTCGTAAATCAACCACATAGCATTCACTGGCCCCTGACGCCAATGCTTTTTGCTCTACGCCTTCCAGATCTTCACGACTTTGTCCCACATCAGCAACAAACGCAACCACCTCGCAATTGTCATAATGCTCTTTTAACCAAGGGATGATAGCCGATGTGTCTAGACCACCTGAATATGCCAGTACAATTTTTTTAATACCTTTCGTCATAGTGATAACCTTTATTCTCAATTGTGTTTATTTCGCCAATATACAAAGCGTTATGTGGTTGTGTTTAAGCTAAAATACGTGTCCCGATCGCCATACCATTAAATAAATCAGTCAGTTTTTCCGCGTGACGCCAACTGGCTATTTCAACAGGACGTCTAAGCGTTTTTGCCGCTTCTAACGCAGCATTAACTTTAACAATCATGCCGTCGGTGATAATGCCTTGGTCGATTAATGCTTGCGCTTTTGTGGCAGATATTTCTGTGAGTTTTTGTCCTTTACCATCCAAAATGCCACTTACATCTGAGAGCAACACCAAATCTGCTCCTAAGGTTTCAGCAATCGCTGTTGCCGCTTGGTCAGCATTAACATTCATCAGTTCACCTTGGATACTCACACCTATAGAACTAATAATCGGGAGATACCCTGCATTCAGTAATAGATTTAATAACTCAGGAGAGCCAGGTTCAGCATTTCCTACATGACCTAGTTCATCACTAATTTTTGTTACTTTGGCTAATTGGCCATCGCCCAAACAAAGTCCGACACCATTTAAACCAAAGCGTGTGGCCCATGACAGCAATGTTTTATTGGCACTTCCTGCCAACGCGCCAGTAATAATGTCAATTTGATCGGCGGGGGTAACTCGTAGGCCTTGTTTTTTAACAACAGGCAATTGCAGCTTTTTCATCAGAGAATCAACCAAACAGCCACCACCATGAACAATCACTAATGGACGACTATGACTAGTACGATATTCTTGTAGTGCTGTAAAAAAACGTGTTAACGCTTTTTCGTTATCTAGCAGTACACCGCCTAGTTTGATAATTAATGGTTCCATAAAACGTCCCTACTCATTATTTAGATAAGTGTTTCGGTTGGTGCAAAACCGAACCGAATGTTCATACATTGCACCGCTTGTGCTGCGGCCCCTTTTAATAAGTTATCTTCCGCACCGACAATAATTAAATGCTCACCTTGTTGTGCTAACCCGATATCACAAAAGGCGGTACCGACAACGGCTTTTAATGCAGGTAGACCTTTGTCATACACACGTACCAACGGTTGGCCTTGATACGCTGTTTCAAATGCCTGCCTTACCTCATTTTCTGTGACACCTTGTTTTAACTTACAGGTGATAGTGGCTAAGATCCCCCTAGCAAAATTACCAAGATGAGGAGTAAAAATGACATCAATGCCAAGGTGGGTAGCAATTTCCGGTTGGTGACGATGCGTAAAAACACCGTAAGGTTGTAAACTCACTTCACAAAAGCTGTTTGTTAAAGACGCTTTTCTGCCGGCGCCACTTACACCGCTGGTGGCATTGATCACAGGCCAGTGAGCGCTGTCTAATAATCCCGCTTCAACTAATGGCTTTAACGACAGCTGAGAAACGGTGGGATAACAACCCGGCACAGCAATGAGTTGAGCCTGACTAATCTGATCAGCGTTCCATTCGGCAAGACCATAAACCGCCTGTGATAACCAATCAGTATTCTTATGCTCGAATCCATAGTATTGTTGGTAGAAATGCTTATTTTGTACTCGGTAGGCGCCGGATAAATCGAACACCACACACCCCTGAGCGAGAAAAATAGGGGCAATGTCATGACTGACTTCATGTGCGGTGGCTAAAAAAACGATATCGATATTTTCAGCGGCATTAGCAACATCGACCATAGGCTCAAGTGGCAAATCAACTAAGCCACGATATTGTGGGTAAAGCTCAGAAAAGCACTTCCCTGCATCTATACTTTGAGCGGATACCATCAGTCTGCTCAAATTCACATGGGGATGCTGCTGAAGATAGGCTGCTAATTCAGCACCGGTGTAACCACTTGCTCCTACAATCAGAGTATTTAACATGTCATTCTTACCTTGTACTATGAACACAAACCGATTAATGTATTTTTATTCAAAAAAAGTGCATGAATATTGATACTATTATGAAGAAAGGCTGTCAACAGTGAATATTAAATTACCTACATTTATTGAGCTTTATCGACAATTAATTGCAACACCCTCAATTAGTGCAACAGATGCTAAGACAGACCAAAGTAACGAGGCACTGATTAATCTGTTGGCTAATTGGTTGGAAACACTCGGTTTTTCAATTGAAATACAACCAGTACCTGAAACCAGAGGGAAATTTAACCTACTTGCTACCCTTGGCAGTGGAACCGGCGGGTTATTACTCTGTGGACATACGGATACGGTGCCATTTGATGAAGGGCGTTGGACTCAAGATCCCTTTACCCTAACGGAAAAAGAAGGCAAGTTATATGGTTTAGGTACGGCAGATATGAAAGGCTTTTTTGCCTTTATTATTGATGCATTGCGAGATATAGATACCTCTCAACTCACACATCCTCTGTATATTCTTGCTACAGCAGATGAAGAAACGTCGATGGCTGGTGCACGTTATTTTGCCGCTAATACCGCTATTCGTCCTGATTTTGCTATTATTGGCGAACCCACCTCATTACAACCAATACGTGCTCACAAAGGGCATTTATCTAATGCTATCCGTATTACTGGGCAATCCGGTCACTCTAGTGATCCGGAAAAAGGTGTCAACGCTATTGAGTTAATGCATGAATCTATCACCCATCTCAGTACACTGCGCGATAGATTAAAAACCCGTTATAACAATCCGGCGTTTGTTATTCCCTATCCCACCATGAACTTTGGTTATATTAACGGTGGTGATGCTGCTAATAGAATTTGTGCTTGCTGTGAATTACATATGGATATTCGCCCATTACCGGGATTAACGCTGCAAGATCTTGATGATCTGCTGCACGAAACATTAGCCCCGGTAAAAGCGCGCTGGCCGGGACGTTTAAGTGTCGAAGCATTGCACGAGCCTATTCCCGGCTACGAGTGTCCGACCGATCATAAAATGGTTGCCGTGATTGAAAAACTACTGGGTGAGAAAGCGCAAACTGTTAATTACTGTACCGAAGCACCTTTTATTCAAGCGCTATGCCCTACGCTAGTGCTTGGTCCTGGCTCCATTGAACAAGCCCACCAGCCTGATGAGTTTATTGATATGGCTTTTATTGAGCCAACTCGTGAATTAATGGGGCAATTAATTGAAAACTTTTGTTTAGCAGAGAAAGCGAAATAATAAAAAATCCTATCGACTTATGTTGAAATGCAAGTTGCAGGTAGGCGATTAGCCCCTGCAACTCGCAATATAACGATTATGCGTTTAATGATTAGCGCAACCAGTTGGTTTTCGCTAATTGCACTATTTCATCGCCACGACCATTAATAATCGCTTTCATCATATACAAGCTAAAACCTTTGGCCTGCTCAAATTTAATTTCCGGAGGCATGGAAAGCTCTTGTTTTGCGGTTACCACATCCACAATAACAGGGCCATCATGTTCAAAGGCTGTTTTTAATGCTTCATCAAGATCTTCGCCTTTCTCAACGCGAATACCTTTAATTCCCGACGCATTGGCAATAGCGGCAAAATCAGGATTATGTAAATCGGTGCCATCAGTCAAATAGCCCCCCGCTTTCATTTCCATCGCCACAAAACCTAATACGCTGTTATTAAAAATCACCACTTTCACCGGTAAGTTCATTTGAGCCAATGAGATGAAATCACCCATTAACATGGTAAAACCACCGTCACCGCACATCGCCACAACTTGACGTTTTCTGTCCAGTGCTTGAATACCAATAGCTTGCGCCATCGCATTCGCCATTGAGCCATGGTTAAACGAACCAATTAAACGACGTTTACCATTCATTTTCACGTAACGTGCTGCCCAAACTGTTGGCGTACCAACATCACAGGTAAATACCGCATCATCGTTGGCTAATTCACTTAATCGACGTGCTAAATACTGAGGGTGGATCAACTCACGCTCACTAGGTTGAGCCAATGCATCTAAATCTTTGCGTGCTTTAGCATAATGTTTTAACGAGGCATCAAGATGTGCGGTATCTGTTTTCTCTTTTAATCGCGGTTGTAATGCATTAAGGGTTGCTTTGACATCTCCAACAAAAGCCATATCCACATGGCAATGTGAGCCAATACTACTTGGATTAAGGTCAATTTGAATAATATTAGCTTTAGCAGGATAGAAAGCGCGATAAGGGAATTGAGTACCTAATAGCACTAAAGTATCGGCATTCTCCATTGCGTGATAACCCGATGAAAAACCGATAAGACCCGTCATTCCCACGCTACATGGATTATTCCACTCGAGATACTCTTTACCACGTAGTGCATGCACAACAGGGGCTTTTAAGGTTTGTGCTAGTTTCACCACTTCATCATGTGCTTGAGCACAACCGGCACCACACATTAAGGTGATATTTTTAGCGTTATTCAGTGCCTCAGACAGTTTTTCGATTTCAAAACGATTCGGCATAATCAGTGGTGATTGTAATGGATACCAATTTTCATGGGCATCTTCTGGAGCGGGTTTTAACGCTACATCACCGGGTAATACCACCACCGCAACACCCTTTTTCAAAATAGCGGTGCGCATAGCGATAGCCAGAATTTGTGGGATCTGATCGGGATTAGAGACTAATTCACAATAGTGACTACATTCACGAAATAACTCTTGAGGATGAGTTTCTTGAAAGTAATTACTACCAATTTCAGCAGAGGGAATATGAGCGGCAATCGCTAACACGGGAACATGATTACGATGACAATCAAAAAGTCCATTAATTAAGTGTA
The DNA here is from genome assembly GCF_963885725.1 of Proteus sp. G4380. Taxonomy (NCBI): domain Bacteria; kingdom Pseudomonadati; phylum Pseudomonadota; class Gammaproteobacteria; order Enterobacterales; family Morganellaceae; genus Proteus; species Proteus sp. G4380. Next base: position 45,355 of record NZ_CAWPAV010000060.1, on the reverse strand, counting down.
AGTTACCTGGTCCGCAGGAGCCGGCACAAACGGCTAATTCACCATTGATAGCCGCTTCTGCTCCGGCGGCAAAAGCCGCGACTTCTTCATGGCGTGTGCCCATCCATTCAATGGTACCCATTTTGCGCAAGCTATCACTTAATCCATTCAATGAATCGCCCGTCACCCCCCAAATACGTTTCACACCTGCATTATGGAGCACTTTAGCAATATAGGTTGCAACTGTTTGCTTACTCATGTGACGCATTTCCTTTTTATTTTAGTGGGTAATCTCTCTACATGCTGCCCCAGATATAACAACCGACTCTTTTACCACATCATATAGAGAATACCGTGTTATTAAATCAAATATTAAGAATAACATCTCTTGATTGATTGTCACGGTAGATAGGTCAATTAATAAAGGAAATTAACTATAAAAAATAATACTATTGATAAATGCACTCATCGCTTTTATGACTCATTTCGCATTAAATAAGAATCTATCTCATTTATATTGTATTAAAATCATCAAGTGCTAGACAAAATAAACTTATAGGATTATTTTAATAATTAAACTAATTTTTAATTGCTCTTTTTCTACTATCATTTTATTTAACAATATAGCTGACACATTTCAGCCTTACTCTCTGTCTTTCCTCAATAATTTCAGTTAACTCAAATTGTTAATAAATTTATTACTATTATTTTATTTCATGTCCCATGAAAAAGAGGTATGAAGTAAACATGACATTGGTCACGCTACCTTTTGCTTTTTGTCCTCTAGAATAAAGCCTGTTTATTTTTCTACGGAGATTAACGGATGGACAAAAGTAGAAGTCCGATAAAGGTTTTCTTTATTAGTATTCTGGCAGTCCTTTTCTTAATTTTTATTTCACAATATGTGATTGGTAAAAAAGAAATTAAGATTGGCATTGCAGTCATTCCTATTCTACCAATGTTATTTGCAGTTATTATTGGTATGTTTATGTCGGCTGGATTTACCCGCAAAAAAATTAAAGTTTGGGGTAAATTATTTACAGAAAAAGAAGAAGGCTTCTGCGGTAAAATGGTAGGTTTCAGCCTACTTATTTTAGGTACGCAATATGCTGGCATGATCGTCCCAAATATAAAAATGATTTTAAGTGTCGGTATTCCTTTATTTGTTCAAGAGCTAGGAAACTTATTACCAGTATTAATTGCCGTACCATTAGCCATTAAATTTGGTTTTGGTCGCCGTGCAATTGGTGCATGTTCATCTATTAGTCGAGAACCTTCTATCGCCGTTATTCAAGGTAGATTTGGGACTGGCTCACAAGAATATATTGGTGTATTAGCAATTTACTTATGTGGTTCTGTTATCGGGACTTTATGGTTTAGCGTATTAGGTAGTCTTGCACCATTAACAGGCTTACACCCACTTGCTCTAGCAGCAGGCTCCGGCGTAGGTTCAGGTTCAATGTTAAGTGCTGCATCAGGGGCATTAATTAACGGTTTAGACGAAGCTTTAGCACAACAAGTATTAAGTGTTGCGGCTGCATCTAACTTATTATCTTCTGCACTTGGCGCACTCTCATTAACCTATTTAGGTTTACCTCTTTCAGAAAAAATTTATAAAGTTTTCACCAGAGGCAAAACTGCATGAAAAATATAATTATAGATATGAAATTAGTATTCGTTGCTATTTTACTGGCAATGTTTACTCAAACGTTAACATCAGGGATTGCTATTTATGCAATGTGGGATAGCTTTATTGCTATGTCTGTAGTGGTTTTTATTTCACTCGTTGCTAAACAATATTTACCTTCATCTCTACCAACATTTGCTTATGCAACTATTATCGGGATACTTATTTGTTTACCTGAAACACCTGTAAGAGAGTTTTTTATTAGTTCTATTGGTAAAGTCTCTTTCTTATCTTGTTGTGTACCTTTATTAGCATTTGCTGGTTTATCCGTTGGTGGCCAATTAGAAGAACTGAAGAAAATGTCATGGAAAGTGATCCTTATTTTCATGATTGTTTCTACCTGCTGTTTCTTCGGCGCATCAATCGTCGCACAAATTGGATTTACTATCCAGGGAGTTATCTAATGAATAATATTTATAATGTCAACGAAAAACTCTTTCAATTAAATGACTTTAGTAAAAAAACACGACAAGATCTGCACAAAATTCCTGAGTTATCAGGTGAAGAATATAAAACATCAAAGTATTGCCGTGAATTGATGGAAAGCTTTGGCTATCAAATTAAAACCTTTGATGGCTATACTGGATTTACTGCCGATTTAATTGTTAATGCTGATTTTCCACTAATTGCCATCCGTGCAGATATGGATGGATTAGAAATGCCAGACTTAACGAACAACGAACACAGCTCTATCCATCAAGGTTGTGCACATAATTGTGGTCACGATACTCATATGACCATTGCATTAACGGCCGCTAAATACCTTGCTGAAAATCAAGCAGAAATGAGCGCTAATGTGCGTTTTATTTTCCAAATGGCAGAAGAGGATATGCGTGTTCCTGGTGCTGACAAAATGGTTGAGTTAGGTTGCATGGAAGGCGTTGATGAAACTTACGCACTACATAATGATGCAGCTATCGAAACCGGTTGTGTACGTTTTAATGATGGTGTCATGTCATCTTACGGCTCAGCATGGACATTAGATGTTTATGGTGTTTCTGCGCACGGATCTACACCGCATAAAGGTTTAGATGCTATTCGTGAAGCAACTCGCTTAATTGATTATATGGATTATGTGGTTGCCAAAAAAACTGATCCCTTTAGCCCTGCGGTATTTGGTTGCGGCATGATCAATGGCGGTACTATTCCTAATGCGTTAGCAGATCACGTTCAAGCCCGTGGTACTATCCGCTCTATGGATGAAAATACCGACAAAGTATTAAAAGAAAGTTTTAATGAAATCGTAGCACGCAGTACAGCGGGTGGATTTAAAACAACATTAACAGCGACAGGCTACCCTGCTGTTATTAACCATCCTACGGCTTATCAGCGTTTACTAGAAGCCACTCGCCAATTTTTACCAGAAGAGAATATCGAATCTAACGGTAAACCAATGACGGGTAGTGAAGACTTTAGCTATATGGTGAATGCCACTAAAGGTAAAGTTGGCGCAATGTTCTTTTTAGGCAGTGGTAATCAAGCTAAAGGTATCAATAACTACCTTCATGCTAATCCTTATTTTGTTGATGATGATTGCTTATTAGTGGGTGCACAGATTTTTGTTAATCTGCTAACTCGCAAATAATTACTTATTCTGCCCTAAGCCCGTTTTTTGCCCCCGCAAAAAACGGGCTTTTTAGTCCCTCATCTTAACTGAAGATTTATTCTATTATTTTCTCTTTGCTATTTACCGAAATCAGATCAGGTAACCCCTGATACACTTCTTTGCTATGCCACTGGGTTTCCCACTGCTCTGGCATCTGAATAATATTTCTATCAATATGCGGAGCATAGAGTGAAATAAACTCATGCATATAATCTTTCATATGCGTATGTTTACTTAGGCATATATGTGTATAACTGGGCTGTACTAAGTGATCGATATTGATGCACTTTAATGCTTGGCTATCTTCTATTTCATCATAAGCAACCGTGGCAATCACACCAATACCAAGGTGGCGCTTGACATAATATTTAATAATTTCGGTATCTGTCGCCGTCAATGCCACTTGAGGTTTAAGATGGTTTTTATAAAACACTTTATCGAGTTTAGAGCCTCGAGTGAAACCAAACACATAGGTAATAAGGGGATATTGACCAAGTTGTTCAATGGTAACCTGTTGATCATCAGGTAATGATGCAAGAGGGTGATCATAAGGTACTAATAAACTACGAGTCCAGCGATAGCAAGGCAAAGTAATTAAATCTTCATATAAATGCATCGATTCTGTGGCAATGGCAAAATCGACATCGCCATTTTTTACCATTTCTGCTAACTGAGCAGGAGCACCTTGGTGAAAATGGAGTGAAATATTAGGGTAATAGCGGCGAAAATGATCAATGACGTTGGGTAAGGAGTAACGTATTTGCGTATGTGTTGTGGCAATGTGCAAATCTACTTTTTTATTACGATCTTCTTCTGCCACAATACTTTTAATTTTATCAACCTGCCCAAGAATATCGCTAGCTATTTTATGGACCTCTTTCCCCATAGGACTAAGTGCTAATAAATTATTATTTTTACGGACGAATAAAGAAACACTGAGTTCGTCTTCTAATATCTTAAGTTGCTTACTAATCGTTGGTTGTGAAGTATAGAGTTTCTCTGCCGCATTCGTAATGTTAAAGTCATTTCGCACTACTTCAACAAAGCTTTTCAGTTGATTAATATTCATGAGGAGTACCTGGGTTAATTGGCACAAGCATGCCGTTAATTATTGATTTTATAAAAATAATTATTGTTAATATTTATACTACAATGTCATTACTCAAATTATCTGCTCTTATGCCTAGTGGATATTATGACATCTCCTCTCTTTTTGCTCTCTTAATAAGAATAGTGATATCTACTTAATTATCCACTGACTTACCTTATCTATTTGCTAGAATAGAAAAGTGACTGCACCAAATCTAGCAATGACTGTTTTTATTTCTGTGTTTTAGCACAACGAATAATAGATGATTTCATCCACATTAAAGCAGATATTAACTATTTATTATGCATAATTTGACTATCAATATATTATTTCTAATCAAAAAATAAAAATCCAACATAACCCATTGTTATATAATAATATTTACTATTAGCTTTTTATCGCCATCTTCATCTAACTTAATTCAAATTTACAACCATTAACATCATGGATTTTACACAAAAGTCATATTCAGCTATGATATAGGTCACATTTTTTACTTAGAGGCTTCGTTTTGTTATATCAAAACAACGACAAAAAATCCCTAATCTTTCATTTAACCTCATCTATACTTAATAAGTGTTCCATAAGCTATTAGTTCACCCTCACTATTTAACTATGTAGAAGTAAACTGTTTTTTAGTGAATTATTACCACTCTCTTTTCTCGCTATAAAATAGTCACTTCATTTCGTTTAATTATTAATTGAATAACAACAATTTACTAATACCTTAATTGAAAGGTCACTTAATATGAAATTGAAGAAAAAAAGAAACAAACCATTAAGAATCAATGATATAACCATTATTGATGATAGCAAACTTAAAAAAGCCATTACTGCGGCAGCGTTAGGTAATGCAATGGAGTGGTTTGATTTTGGTGTATATGGCTTCTTGGCTTATGTATTAGGTCAAGTGTTTTTCCCTGGTGCATCACCTGGCGTACAAATGATCGCAGCACTTGCGACATTCTCAGTCCCATTCCTTGTTAGACCATTAGGTGGGGTTGTATTTGGTATGTTGGGGGATAAGTTTGGACGACAAAAAGTCTTATCTGTCACCATCATAATTATGGCATTAAGTACTTTTGCTATCGGTCTTATTCCTGGGTATGACACCATTGGAATTTGGGCACCCGTCTTACTGTTATTAGCAAAACTAGCCCAAGGCTTCTCAATTGGTGGTGAGTACTCAGGTGCGGCGATTTTCGTTGCCGAATATTCACCAGACCGTAAACGGGGCTTTATGGGAAGCTGGTTAGATTTCGGCTCTATTGCCGGCTTCGTTATGGGGGCGGGTGTTGTTGTCCTTATCTCAACTATTATGGGTGAAGCTGCATTCCATGAGTGGGGATGGCGTATTCCATTCTTCTTGGCATTACCTTTAGGTCTGATTGGCTTATATTTACGTCATGCCTTAGAAGAAACCCCGGCATTCCAACAACATGTTGATGAAATGAACAGCGATGATCGTAAATCTATCGAAAATCCGCCACGTGTTTCATTACGAGAAATCGCTTCCAAGTATTGGAAAAGTTTAACGGTATGTGTGGGCTTAGTGATTGCGACTAACGTCACTTACTACATGCTGCTAACCTATATGCCAAGTTATTTATCCCATAACTTAAATTATTCCGCTGATCATGGGGTCTTGATCATCATCGCGATTATGATAGGGATGCTATTTGTTCAGCCTGTGATTGGATTACTGAGTGATAAAATTGGTCGTAAACCTTTTGTTATCGGGGGTAGCGTTGGACTGTTTATATTGGCATATCCGGCATTTATGATGATTAACAGTGATGAAATCGGCTTAATTTTCTTAGGATTATTAATTCTTGCGGTTTTATTAAACTGTTTTACTGGGGTGATGGCCTCTATTTTACCGGCTATTTTCCCAACCCATATTCGTTATAGTGCCTTAGCTATTGCATTTAATATCTCGGTATTAATTGCTGGTGCCACACCAACTGCAGCGGCTTGGTTAGTTGAATCGACTGGCAATTTATATATGCCCGCCTATTATCTAATGGTAGTTGCTGTTGTCGGTTTGATAACGGGTATAAAAATGATTGAAACAGCCAACAAACCATTACGTGGAGCAACACCGGCAGCATCAGATAAATCAGAAGCGAAAGAGATTTTATCTGAGCACTATGACAATATCGAACAACGTGTTGAAGATATCGAAGCGGAAATTGAAGCATTACAGAAAAAACGCCAAGCGCTTATCGATCAACATCCAAAATTAGATTAAGAGAGGTTACATGCACTCAGCGCCTGTTCATTTAGTTTGGTTCCGTCATGATCTAAGAGTGACCGATAATAAAGCGCTCTTTTATGCTTGCCAAAATACACAGGCGCAGGTGCATGCCATTTTTACCGTCACGCCTGCACAGTGGAAAGCCCATCATATGGCTTTATCACAGCAGGCGTTTATTCATGATGCATTGCTTAATCTTTCCCATGCGCTAGCTAAATTAAATATTCCACTGACACTTATCATCAGTGATACATATGCTGATGCGGCACAAAGTATTGTGGATTATTGTCAGCAACATCAGGTCACTGCGCTATTTTTTAATCATCAATATGCGCTTAATGAGCAAAACCGTGATAAAAAAGTAATGGAATTACTCGCCCATAACACCACGGTTTATTGTTACCACGATAACGTTTTTGTGCCACCGGGGAATGTTGTGACCCAACAAGGAGAGATGTACAAAGTCTTTACTCCTTTTAGAACCGCATTTTTACGGCTATTTCTGTCGCAAGATAATGCTTCATTACCAGCCCCCGAAATAAGAGCACACCAAAAAGCCGTTTCACCGTTAAGTGCACCACTTTTTGCACTACCAATATCATCAACCAAGATGTTCCCAGCAAGCGAACAAGCAGCGTTACAGCGTTTAAAACAGTTCTGCTATGAAAGGGTGATACATTATGCAAAATGGCGAGATATTCCTGCTATTGATGGAACCAGTCAATTATCCCCTTATCTTGCCATAGGCCTAGTGTCTGTGCGCCAATGTTTTAATCGCCTTTACCAAACAGAGCCTGATTTCTTAGAAAATAACCATTCCAGTGCATTTGTTTGGTTTAATGAGTTAGTTTGGCGCGAGTTTTATCAACATCTAATAGTTGCTAACCCGAGTTTATCCAAACAGATAGCTTTTCAACCATGGACAGAAAATATTCGCTGGCGTAATGACCAAACTGAATTTACCGCTTGGACACAGGGCTTAACAGGCTTTCCTATTATTGATGCCGCGATGCGACAACTGAATCAAACCGGCTGGATGCACAATCGCTTACGTATGCTGACGGCAAGTTTTTTAGTCAAAGATCTATTAATTGATTGGCGCTGGGGGGAAAATTATTTTATGTCACAATTAATTGATGGTGATTTCGCGTCAAATAATGGTGGCTGGCAATGGGCAGCATCAACAGGCACTGATGCTGTGCCTTATTTTCGTATTTTTAATCCGACCACCCAAGGACGTAAGTTTGATCCTGATGGTGAGTTTATCCGCCACTGGCTACCAGAGCTTGCTGATGTCCCAGATCGCGATATCCATACTCCTTCTGAATGGGCAATCAAAACAGGTCACTACCTCGATTATCCACAGCCAATTGTTGATCACGCCAAAGCACGAGTAACTGCAATTGCGTCTTATGAAGAGGCCAAAAAAAGGTAAAATAGCGCGATATTATCTCTCAATCCTTGGCGGGCTATTGTGAAAACACCGATTATTTCTGTTATCGTTCCTATGTTTAATGAGGCATCTCGCATTACGCGATTATTAGAGAGCCTACTTTGCCAAACCTTTCACGACTTTGAAGTGATCATTATAAATGATGGCTCAACGGATAATAGTGTTGACATCGCTATGCTCTATTGCCAACAAGATAATCGTTTTCACCTTTATCACCAAACTAACCAAGGGTTATCTAGCGCGAGAAATACTGGCTTAAAATATGCTCAAGGTGATTGGATAGTCTTTTTTGATAGCGATGATTTTATTAAACCTCAATTACTGGCACATTGGCATCAATTAGCCTGCGAACAACATATCGATGTATTAATTGGCAATGGTGAACGCTATGATGTACATAATCCACAAAAGCATCAAACTACCATCCATCAACGTCAACCTTATCAACAAGTGATCAGCGGTCAAGAGTGGGTGATCCATGCCGTTACGCAACATCAATGGCCACATTTTGTTTGGTTACAATTTATTCGCCACGAAATAATCAAAAAACATCACTTACGCTTTATTGATGGCCTTTATCATGAAGATATTTTGTGGACGACACAACTTGCACTGGTCACTCAACGTATCGGCTTTGATGATCAACCTCTTTATTACTATTGCGCTAATCCTAACTCTATTACGCGTAAACCTAATCCACAAAAAGAAGCCAAGCGCGCACAAAGTTATTTGCAAATTGTTATACAACTCTTGCAGCTTGCAGATAAACAACATCAACCACTATTAGCCAACGCGTTGCGCCAACAAGCACTACGTGAACTTGGCAGTTTCTTTATTCTTTTTCGTAAACGCTGTGATACAAAAAACCAAACCATCATTGCACAGCAATTTAGGACTTATCACCTCTTTCCAGCCCTTAATAAAGGCGCCCAAAATTGGCATCAACGTTGGTTTATTTGCCGTGTTTATTGCGTTCTTTATTGGCATCGTTGGAAAAAAAGATAAAAAAACAGCGCTAAATTTAGCGCTGTTTTACTAATAGAATAACCCAATTGCGACCACTAGCCGGTATTACGCATACCCGCTGCAATACCTGCGATAGTCACCATCAACGCTTGTTCAATACGTGGATCAGACTCGCTATGAGTACGAGAGCGTTGCAATAGCTCTGCCTGTAAGACGTTAAGTGGATCAGTATAAACATTACGCAATGCGATAGATTCAGCAACCCACGGTAAGTCCGCCATTAAATGCTCATCTTTGGAAATCGCTAATACACTCTTAATATCATCAGAGAGTTGTTGACGTAATTTCGCCCCTAATGGCCATAAATTTTCTTCGACTAAACGCTGATCGTAATACTCCGCAAGCCATAGATCCGCTTTTGCATACACCATCTCTAGCATAGCAATACGAGTATTAAAGAAAGGCCAATTCTCACACATATCATCCAATACGGCTTGTTTTCCGTTATCTATCTCATGCTGTAAAGCAGCACCGGCCCCTAACCATGCGGGTAACATTAAACGGTTCTGAGTCCAAGCGAAGATCCACGGAATAGCACGCAATGTTTCAACGCCTCCTGTTGGACGACGTTTAGCTGGTCGAGAGCCTAATGGTAATTTACCTAATTCACCTTCTGGCGTCGCTGCACGGAAATAAGGCACAAAATCTTTTTCGCCTCTGACATAGCCACGATACATCTCGCAAGATACATCAGATAAAGCATCCATAACCTCAATCCAAGCTGTTTTTGGCTCTGGAGGAGGTAATAAATTAGCTTCTAAAATCGCACCAGCATAGTGAGCCAGACTACTGATAGTCACTTGCGGTAAGCCAAATTTAAAGCGGATCATCTCCCCTTGCTCTGTCACTCGCAACCCACCTTTTAAACTACCCGGTGGTTGTGATAATAATGCAGCATGCGCCGGCGCACCTCCACGGCCGATAGTACCCCCACGGCCATGAAATAGCGTTAATGTCACGCCTGATTTCTCACATAACTTAATTAATGCATCCTGTGCTCGGTATTGTGCCCACGATGCCGCCATCACACCCGCATCTTTCGCTGAGTCAGAATAGCCAATCATTACCATCTGTTTGTTATCTATTAAATCGCGATACCACGGAATATCAAACAGACGGGTCATCACACTTTCTGCGTTATTTAAGTCTTCTAACGTTTCAAATAATGGTGCTACAGGTAAACGAATATCTGCCCCTGCTTCTTTTAGTAATAGTTTAACGGCTAATACATCCGAAGGGACTTTCGCCATGGAAATCACATAAGAAGCAATAGAATCTTTTGGTGACTCAGCAATCACCCGACAGGTTTCAAATACCTCTTTAGTTGCTTCACTCGGTTGCCAATGAGTAGGGATCAATGGACGTTTAGAGTTAAGTTCTGTCAGTAAAAACGTCTGTTTTTGCTCTTCAGACCAACTAGCATAATCACCAAGCTCTAAATATTGCGTTAATTCAGACAGCGCTTCGGTATGATTAGTGCTTTCTTGGCGAATATCGAGTCGCACCAGCTGTAATCCAAAACAACGGATACGGCGCAAAGTATCTAATAACTGTCCATTGGCAATAATGCGCATACCACACTGATGCAGTGATTGGTAACAAGCATACAAAGGTTCCCAAAGTGCTGAATTATCAATCAGTAAGCCTTCAGGAGGTAATGATTGCTGACCTTTGATACGTTGTTCTAAATAATCACGAGTCACTTGTAAGCGAGTGCGCAATTGTTTGGCTATTTCACGATAAGGCTCGGCAACATCGGCACCGCCGGCTAATTCGCGTAATTCTGGTGTGCTTTCTGTCATAGACAGCTCAGAAACGAGCACCTGAATATCATTTAAAAATAGATCGGCGGCTTTCCAGCGACTAAGTAATAATGCATGACGGGTAATTTCAGCGGTAACATTTGGGTTACCATCACGATCTCCCCCCATCCATGAAGTAAAGCGAATAGGAGAAGCTTCTACTGGTAAATTGTAGTCAATAGACTCTTCTAACTGTTCATTAAATTCACGTAAGAAAGCAGGCACACCTTCCCATAAGCTATTTTCGACCACCGCAAAGCCCCATTTCGCTTCATCAATAGGGGTTGGGCGAATTTTTCTGATCTCATCGGTATGCCACGATTGCGCAACCAATTGGCGTAAACGGCGCATAATATTGGTACGTTCATAATCGGCAAGATCATCATGATCAAGCTGAGATAAGCAAGTATTGACTTCCACTAGCTTATGAATAAGCGTACGGCGAGCAATTTCCGTTGGATGAGCCGTTAAGACTAATTCAATCGAAATTTGTTCAACGGCTTGTTTGAGTTGCTGATTAGTAAAATTTTTATCTTTCAGCCGTTCAATTAATTTAGCCAATGCCACAGGATTACTTGCCGCCTCGCCATGAGGAGAAATGCTATGGTATTGCTCTGCTACATTAGTCAGGTTTAAGAATTGGTTGAATGCTCTAGCAACAGGTAATAACTCATCATTAGAGAGATTTTGTAAGGTTAATAGTAGCTTTTGTCGCTGAACTTCATTACCTGCTCGTGATGACTTAGATAACTTTCGGATAGATTCCACTTTATCTAAAATTTCTTCACCGAGTGCCTCTTTTATCGTGTCGCCGAGTAGTTTGCCAAGCATGCTGACATTACTACGCATAGCAGAATATTGTTGATTCATAAGACTCCTGACCTTGGCTTTGTGTCGGTAACAACATACTTTTTACTAAGAAAAAGTCATGTCCTTCCAGTTGTGTAATTAATTTTCATTTTTTATGTGACTTTATTGTGATTTTTGTGATAAGCCACACTGCTTTTTACTTATAGCCTACTATTCATATCAGAAAATAAGCGTTTTGGGGGAATTTTCTGAAATTTAATTACGGCTTTAGTGTTATAAGAATGGCTAATATCGACGTTGTTTTTGCTCAATATTAACCATAATAAGGACATTTTTTTGTTTCTTATCGTCTAAGAAGCGTTTTTTACTAGAAAGGGTGAAATAAGTAAAAATTTATCTGGCGAAAAATTTAGATGAATTTTTTTAATATTGATAAATTGTCTGGTGTTTTTTCTCCAACTTCACCCTATCGATACTTCTTAAATAGAAAAGGCGCTGACTATGCAGCGCCTTGTGTTAACAAATAGCACATTCACTTTTTCAATGAATCAATCTTTTTTTCTACGTTTTCTTTAAGATCAGATGCACCATGTTTTAAATCGTGGGCAACTTCAGATAATTTTTCTTCTGTCCGATGCTTCACCTCCGTCGCTTTATCTTTTAGCTGATCAACATGTTTTTCAATTTTTGACATTAATCGCTCCTTTGTGACTAGAGATGATTTAAGTATAGCCAAGGTTAAAAATAACGACGTGCTGTAGCTCTCATTTTATCACCCTTGATTGGCTTTATTTGCTCGCTTACTTCGTTTAGAGATCTTCTCTAAATAGCCCATCACAAAAGCGGAAAAAACAAACGTCAGATGTAGCACCACATACCATAATAACTTGTTATCGGGGATATTTTTTAAGTCCATAAACACCCCTAACAAATGAATAGAAGAGATAGCAACAATAGAAGCAGCAACTTTATTTTTCAGCGATTCTGCATCCATGTTACCTAACCAAGAGAGTTTATCCTTCGCTCCCTCGATTTCCATATTGGTAATAAAATTCTCATAACCTGAGAAAATAACCATTATTAATAACCCCCCCACTAATGCCAAATCAATTAGCGATAATAAACGTAAAACTAAATCAGCTTCAGATAAGGCAAATATATTGGGTAAGATCTCGTACATTGACTGAAAAAACTTAATCGTTAATGCCAACAATCCAAGAGATAAGCCAATATAGACAGGTGCAAATAACCAACGAGAGCGATACATCCATTTTTCAACAATTCTATTCATATTTCCTCTCTATCTACACAATTAATCATCATCTTTTTCAGTATAGAAGAGAAAAAAATACACAGAAAACTATCAGCAATAAAAAAATCACTGATAGTTTTGATTAAAAAGAAAATAGTCTTTTACAATAGTTGAGAAAGGCGATTGAGATCAGACTGAATAGCCCCCGCAGTCACATCACGTCCAGCACCAGGACCTCTAATGACTAATGGGTTATCACGATACCAACGGCTTTCAATAGCAAATAGGTTATCCCCCGGTAATAGTGATGCCAGAGGATGATCTTTTCTCACCGCTTCAACCCCAACCTTCGCTTTGCCGTTAGCGTCAAACCGCGCAATATAACGCAGTACCATATCCATCTCATTGGCAGCCGCTAAACGTTGTGCCATTTGTTCATTAATCACACTGCTATTTTCAAAGAAGGCTTCTAATGATCCACTTTGCGCTTGAGCAGGAACCAGCGATTCAACACGGACTTGCTCAGGTTCAATATCATAGCCAGCTTCACGGGCTAAAATAATCAATTTGCGCATCACATCTTGTCCTGATAAATCGATACGCGGATCAGGCTCGGTTAGCCCTTGTTGCCATGCTTGCTCTACCAAATCACTAAAAGGTACGCTGCCATCAAATTGTAAAAATAGCCATGACAATGTGCCGGAGAAAATACCACTGATAGATAAAATCGTATCACCGCTTTCACGTAGATCACGCACCGTATGATTAATAGGTAATCCCGCACCAACTGTCGCATTATATAACCAGTGGCGTCCTGTTTTAGAGAAAGCATCACGAGTTGCGCGATAGCGTAAACTTGATGCCGAGCCAGCGATTTTATTTGCACTAATCACATGAAAACCATAGCTGGCAAAATCTTCATAACAGGCGGCAAGCTCTTCATTAGCGGTAATATCGACCACCACTAAATCATCAAAAGGATGCGATCTCATCCATAAATGAAGCGACTCTTCACTATGCACTGTTGCTTCATCATCAAAAAAGGCCAGTGCGCGACTAGGATCAATACCTTGGTGATCTAGTAGGCTGCGACGGCTATCTACCACCCCCGCCAGAATAAATTCAAAATCACTACGTGCAGATAATGGCTCTTGTTCACGAGCAAACAGCTCTAACCAACGTGAGCCAATATTCCCTTTACCAAACAGCACTAAACCAATCTGTTTTTCTGCCCTAAATAATGTTTGATGTAAACCTTGCAATAATGAAGCCGTATAGTTACGTAATACCGCAACTAAACTGATGTTATCTTCCGCGTGCCAAATAAACTCTACCGGTTGATCTTTAAGTTGTTGGTAGAAACGGTGGCAATGGAGTGGATTTTTACATACCCCGGCGCCAACTAAAGCAACGAGAGAAAAGCCCTCTCGCAGATGTAATTTACCCGGTAAGGCCGCATCTTGCAGAACATCTAACGCACTATTAGCGACTTCACTGGTGTAACACAACTGTAGCAACTGACTATCTCTATCAATACCTGTTGCCAGTGGACGAATTTGTACCCGCTGAAGTAATGCATCCACTTCTTTAGCGATTTGTTCAAAATTTTGATGTGCGGCTAATTGAAGCTCAATTAAACAAACATCATCATGGCTAGTGACAATTTTTGCCCCTGTGCCTGATGCTAATACCCGTTCAATTCGAGTTGAACCCTGCTCTGGTTGGTAACTGCAACGTAATTGTAAATCGATATTGCTCCCTGAGACGGGTTGTAGTGTGCGTGTATGCAAAACGGGCGCCGCTAATCTTGCCAGCTCGCTCGCCTCATCTAAACGTAATAACGGTAGCAAACAAGCATCTTTCACTTTTCGGGGATCGGCACTATAAACCCCTGCAACATCGCTCCAAATGGTCACTTTACCCACATCAGCTAAAGCACCTACTTGGGTCGCTGAGTAGTCACTACCATTACGGCCTAATAGCACCGTCTCACCTTGTTGATTACGACTAATAAAACCCGTTACCACAAAGCGACATTGAGGATATTTAGCCAGCAATGATTGTAACAAAGGACGCGATAAGGCTTCATTAACTTGAGGCTGTGCGGCGCGCTCTGCACATAAAAACTCTCGCGCATCTAACCACACACTAGGTAAACCCTGCTCCGTTAATAAGCTTGCCATTAATCTCGCTGACCAAATTTCACCATGACCAACGACTTCAGCATAAGTTGCATCCGTTATCGGCTTATCAAGTAAGTAACTTAGTCTTTCTAAATCAGCAATAAAGGCCTGTGAAAGAGCTTGTGCATGCTCTTTTGATAATAGTCCTTCAATTAAGGATAGCTGATAACGACGTAATTCTTGCTGAGCTTGATGGGCAGAAATACGATCACTTTGACTCAATTTTAACCAGTTAATCAGCTGATTTGTTGTCGAGCCTGCTGCAGAAACCACCATTAAATCATTAGGTTGGCTATAATTTGTCATGATATTCACAACTCGCTGATAACATTTTATGTCTGCAAGACTGCTACCACCGAATTTATGTAACTGACGGCAAGTTGGTTGCGCCTGTTGTTTAATCGCCACTACGCTCATGATCCATGGTTACCTTTTCGTTGCTGCATTAAACGCATTTTGTAAATCGTTGATGAGATCCAGACTATCCTCAATCCCCACGGAAATGCGCAATAAAGCGTTACTGATCCCAGCGGTTTTTCTCGCTTCTTCAGACATTCCTGCGTGTGTCATGGTCGCCGGATGACAAATTAATGTTTCTACACCACCTAAAGACTCTGCCAGTGTAAAGAGTGTTAAATGAGATAAAAAGGATTTAATTGCTTCAATCCCCCCTTTTAACTCAAAACTTAACATCGCACCAAAACCTTGTTGCTGTTTTTTCGCTATCGCGTGACCGACATGATGTTCTAGTGCTGGGTAATAAATTTTATCCACTAAGGGTTGTGTTTGTAGATAAGCCACCAATGCTTGAGTATTTTCTTGTTGTAATCGAATTCGTGGTACTAAGGTTCTGATCCCTCGTAATAACAAATAACTATCAAACGCCCCAGCAGTAACACCAATATTATTTGCCCACCAGCTTAAATCCTCAAGCTGTTTCCTACACTGACTAATCACAACACCCGCGACAAGATCAGAATGCCCATTAAGATACTTAGTGCAAGAATGCACCACTAAATCAGCCCCTAAAGCCAATGGCTTTTGCAATACCGGGCTCATAAAGGTGTTATCCGCCACCACCAACGCCCCAACTTGGTGAGCTAATTGGCTTATTTTCTCAATATCAGTGATGCGCAATAGTGGATTACTGGGTGTTTCAATAAATACTATTTTTGGTGCTAATGCCAACGCCTGTTGTAACGCTTGCTCATCGTTTTGATCAACAAATACCACACGATAAGCACCACGTTGCTGCTGACTATTAAACAGACGATAACTGCCCCCATAACAATCATGGGGCGCCACAATGACATCACCCGGTTTTAAAAAAGTCGTACAAATTAAATGAATTGCTGACATCCCACTGCTAGTAACAACCGCTCCCACCCCACCTTCAAGCTCTGCTAATGCATTTTGCACCATATCGCGCGAGGGATTGCCCCGACGAGAGTAATCATGTTCACGAGGTTGATTAAATGCTAAGAAATTATAGGTGCTAGAAAGATAGATTGGCGGTACAACACAGCCATATTGCTTATCTTCATTAAGCCCATTGTGAATGGCAATGGTTGCGGTTTTCTTCGTCATACAGACACCTTGTTACAGCGCTAAGTGGAAAAGTCGCTTACAGCATATCCAATTAGACACCAAGACGTCAATACATCTAGACATCTAAACTCCTTTACGGATAGACCAACAAATGGAATAATATAAATATTAAGGATATCGCCAGGTAACTATTGCTTTTTCTCACACCTTTAGCCAGTAACAGTCGGTGGTTTTAGAAAAGTCATGATAAACTGGCATGGCTCGTCAGAATAGGGCATCAACCCTAAACTGGCTTCAACTAAATGATATTAATTAAGGTAATCCATGGCTGAATGGAACGGTGAATATATCAGCCCTTACGCTGAGCATGGTAAAAAAAGCGAACAAGTCAAAAAAATTACAGTTTCAATCCCATTGAAAGTGCTAAAAATTTTGACAGATGAGCGCACTCGTCGTCAGGTCAATAACCTAAAACATGCCACCAATAGTGAATTATTGTGTGAAGCATTTTTACACGCATTTACCGGACAGCCTCTCCCCAATGATGAAGACTTACGCAAAGAGCGTAACGATGAAATCCCTGAAGAGGCAAAAGAAATAATGCGCCAGCGGGGTGTTGATCCCGAGACTTGGGAATATTGATCAGAAATTATTTTTGATAGCAAAAATATAACCAGAAGCCCAAAGCCAACACTTTGGGCTTCAATTTGTGCATTACTCTAGACGAGAGATACGCGAACTCGCTTCATCCAGATGATTGCGTAACGCGTTAAGGCAGGGAGAAAAATTGTCAGAAAGAGCATGACAATGAGTAAGCAAAGTATAAAACTGCTCTGCGAGTGCTAAACTCTCCCGCCAAATTTCACGGCTGATCCCATCAAGTAATGTCGCCGGTCGCAGTGTGTTGACTATTTCTCCTCCTACTTTAGGCGCAAATCCCATTGGTAGAATATCGTAAGCAGGCGCAAGCGCATATGGTCGGCCATGGAGACTAATAAACGATAAATTGCCATGGTGCATGTCAGTATTTCCAATCAACATACCAAATGCCCAACGTCGCATTGTACTTACCGAGGCATCAGGCTGAACCTGTTTTTGCTCAATTAACGCATCAACTAACACAGGCCATGGCTCTCTTGCTCGCCCGACAAACTGTGCATCTAATGCTTGTAAAGAAAAAAGTCCGACACGACCTAGAGCACCTACACGGTCAAAACGCGGTATTTCAAGAAAACGTTGCCCTTCAAAATCAAAAATTTCTGTTTCAACGCCTAGCACCTTTAAGGCAAGATGCTCAGCTTGCAGGAGATCACGCCAACGCTCGCTGATAGCATTATTGTCAGAAGCCGTAAATTTAACGATGACATGGCCTCTATCGGTATAGGTACAAAACTTGGGTTGTTCGCCACCTGCGGATGAGCCAGGATCTTCCCCTGAACTAACCGCTCGAGCTAATGTTGGGTAAGTTGTTGAACGAGCAACCACAGCAGGTATCGGCATCGCCAAAAAATGTTTTTTTGCCTGTTCCCCTATTAACAAATTTCCCACTGCATCATGACCGTGAGCAATTAAAGCTCTGATAATATCTGTGTCAGACCAACTGTCTGGATTATGTGGTAAACCCAACTCAGCGGAATAAGTCGCAGCATAAGCACGTCCAAGATACCCTTGTGGACGCATATCAAATAACCACCACGGCAATCCTTCGCTATACCGATTGACATTATCAACCTGCTCCATAACAAAACCGGCTGGATAAACTGGTGTCAATTTACCCAACAATTTAATTTTACCTTCTTCATTTATGCGATAAATGGGTACAGAGTTGAAGCCACGCGAACCATCACGTAAAGCATATTGAATAGAACGACCCGAGCCAATTTGAACAATATCATTAGACAACATTTTTAATGCCCTCGACAGGGTTGGCTGACTAATATTCATAATATTAGCTAGTTGCCTTGCTGGCTCAGGTCCATTACGTAGTATTTTTCGTATGACTTCTGCTCGTTGTGTCATGATATTAGCTACTTATAAATAGGTTAATGAATAGATAAATGAATAGGATTATGAATAGATAATTTATCAGCTGTGATCTGTCTTGTCACTATTAAAAGCGCGAACATTGGCGACGATATTACATAAAAAATGCATACAAAAGGGCGCTATCGCTTTGAGGTATATTCGATATGTTATTTTATCATTGGGAGGTCATGCTAGGTGATGAATAGAGATAGGGAAAGCTTACTATCAATAATAAAAGATCAAGCGGTTAAAGTGTGATACAAAGTGACCATAATTTGGACGATACACAATAACAAAAAGCCCAAAGCAAATACTTTGGGCTTTCTTCAATTCCGTTTTCCCTACACGTTTTCAGTGTTACCTGAAAAGTTGTGGTAACAAATATCTTATTTGCTGCCTGGGATTTTGAAACGTTTGTTGAACAGATCAACACGACCACCGGTTGCAACATCACGTTGTTTACCAGTATAGAATGGGTGGCATTTATCACAAACGTCCAGATTCAGGTTGTGGCCTGCTGTGGAGTTGATTTTCATAACGTTACCGCAAGAACAAGTTGCAGTAATTTCTTCGTATTTAGGATGAATATCTTTTTTCATGGAAAACCTCTGCTAAGGCCGTGTCGCTATTCAGCCCTCAGCCGAACACCACACGTCGTGTTGATTGAATTAAATTGTTTGGTATTTTATCTACCAAAGGGGGCGGATCATACAGAATATCCGCCAAACGCGCAATGAAATCTGCACACTTTTTGTGATATTCTTAATACTATCTTTTCGCTAAAACACTCGGAAACCCTGATATGACTATAGTTCAGGTAATATTACCTGTACCACTGTTTTCTTCCTTTGACTACCTGCTTCCAGAAGGTTGTGCCATGCCAACAATAGGTTGTCGCGTGGTCGTTCCCTTTGGCAAACAGCGTCGCTCTATCGGTATTGTTAAAGGTTTTAGTTCACACAGTGAGTTTCCCATTGAAAAACTGAAACCTATTGAAGAAGTACTTGATACAGAGACTCTGTTTCCGGGGATCTTATGGGATATGCTTAATTGGGCAAGTGCTTATTATCATTATCCTTTAGGTGAAGTTCTCTTTCATGCGATGCCAATTCTACTACGACAAGGGAAACCGGCTGAATTTACGCCCTTATGGCAATGGTATGCCACTCAAGAGGGAGAAGCGCTTGATCTTAACAGTCTAAAAAGCGCTAAAAAGCAACAACAAGCTTTGGCGGCACTACGCCGTGCCCCTTTGTATCGCCACCAGTTAGATGAATATGAAATTACAACAGCGACACTAAATAACTTAAAAAAGAAAGCATTAGCGGATTTACGTCCTATTCAACCCGCCCCTATACAGTGGCAAAGCACTTTTGCCGTACAGGGTGAACGATTTAAACTTAATGCTGAACAGGCGGTTGCTGTTGGTGCTATCACGGCACAAGCAGACCAATTTTCGCCTTGGTTATTATTGGGGATCACTGGCTCTGGTAAAACAGAAGTGTATCTCAGTGTACTTGAAACTATTCTCGCTCAAGGTAAACAGGCACTGATCTTAGTCCCTGAAATAGGTTTGACCCCACAAACCATTCGCCGTTTTAAAGCACGTTTTAATGCCCCCGTCGATGTTCTTCACTCCGGACTCAACGATACGGAACGCCTTGCGGTATGGCTACGAGCGAAACGGGGAGATAATGCCATTATTATCGGTACGCGCTCGGCATTGCTCACCCCTTTTCAGCAATTAGGGATTATTATTATTGATGAAGAGCATGATGGCTCTTATAAGCAACAAGATGGCTGGCGTTACCATGCACGGGATTTAGCGGTCTTTCGCGCCAAGCAAGAAAATATTCCTATCGTGATGGGCACTGCCACCCCATCGATTGAAACCAGCTATAACGTTGCACAAAAAAAATATCAACAACTGACGTTAACGCAACGGGCGGGAAATGCTAAACCTGCCACAGAGCATTTAATCGACCTAAAAGGGCAACCGCTCACAACCGGACTCTCTCCAACACTCATTAAAGCCATAAAAGAGCATCTTAATGCCGGAAATCAAGTGATGTTGTTTTTAAATCGCCGTGGCTTTGCGCCTGCGTTACTCTGCCATGAGTGTGGTTGGATTGCCGAATGCCCTCGCTGTGATCACTATTATACCTTACATCAAAAACACGGCATGCTACGTTGCCACCAGTGTGATAGCCAACGTCGTATTCCATCACAATGCCCTCAATGTGGTTCAACTAATTTAATGCCAGTAGGATTGGGCACAGAACAACTTGAACAAGGCATTGGCGAGTTATTTCCTAATACCCCGATCACCCGTATTGATAAAGATACCACCAGTCGTAAAGGAGCATTAGAGCAACAACTAGAAGACATCTATCAAGGTGGATCACGTATTCTAATTGGCACACAGATGTTGGCTAAAGGTCACCACTTCCCAGACGTTACGCTGGTGGCGCTACTTGATGTTGATGGTGCTTTATTTTCTAGTGACTTTCGTGCTGCTGAACGTTTTGCTCAGCTTTATACTCAAGTATCAGGTCGTGCAGGAAGAGCTGGGAAACAAGGTGCCGTCTATTTACAAACTCACCAACCCGATCACCCACTATTATTAACGCTGTTAGAAAAAGGCTATGATGCTTTTACTAAAGAGGCGTTACAAGAGCGACAAGCAACCTTTTTACCCCCTTATTCCAGCCATATTATGATCCGCTCTGAAGATCATAATAACCAAAAAGCCCCCCAGTTTTTACGCCAGCTTAAACAGTTCTTCGAGCAACACCCGATGAGGGATAGTCATTTATGGGTGATGGGCCCCATTCCGGCCATTCAGGCAAAACGAGGGGGAAATTTCCGTTGGCAACTATTATTGCAACATCCTTCAAGGGGTTATTTACAAAAGTTAATGTCTGTTACTTATCCTCAGATAGTGGCGCTTCCTGAGAGTAAAAAAGTGAAATGGAATATTGATGTTGATCCAACTGATTGCTAAGCCTACTGATATTTAGCGCGCTTATAATTCAAAACTATTTATCAATTTTGCGAACTACCTCATAAAAACGATTGGTATCACACTTTTTATGCAAACTAGGTAACAGTATCTATTCAAAAAGTGGGTAAAATAACAATTTAGAATATTTCTTGAATTAAAAAACCGTCGCATCTTTGTATTTTGGACAACGACGGTTTTTTTGCAACAAAAAAGCAATCGTTTAACCAAACCATCAGTACGGAGGTATGGGGTTTGCAACAGAATAATAAAGAGAGCGCACAAGCAACAATGAAAGATGTTGCTTTTGCTGCTGGCGTGTCAACAGCCACGGTGTCACGCACATTAATGAATCCAGAAAAAGTATCCTCACAAACCCGTCAAAAAGTTGAGCAAGCTGTTCTTGACGTGGGTTATTACCCACATAATTTGTCAAAAAACCTGAAACGTAACGAGTCAAAAACGATCCTCGTGATCGTCCCTAACATCAGTGATCCCTTTTTTACAGATGTTGTATGTGGCATTGAAGAAACCGCAGCTCAACACGGCTATCTCGTATTAATTGGTGACTGCAAACACCAACAAAAACATGAAAATGCCTTTATTAATTTAATTATTACTAAGCAGATTGACGGCATGTTACTGCTTGGCTCTCATATCCCTTTTGATGTTTCTAAAGAAGAGCAAAAAAATCTTCCTCCTATGATCATGGCAAATGAATTTGCGCCAGAGCTTGAATTGCCAACCGTTCATATTGATAATTTGACTGCTTCTTTTAGAGCCACCCACTATCTACAACAGATGGGACATAAGCGTATTGCCTGTATTACTGGCCCTGAAGATATGCCACTATGTCGTTATCGCTTACAAGGTTATATTCAAGCTATGCGTAGAACCGGTGTCCCTCTACGCGAAGATTATATTATTAGAGGTGATTTTACCCACGAAAGCGGTGCAGAAAGTCTGAAAAAGTTAATTTCGTTACCTGAACCACCGACAGCGGTATTTTGTCATAGCGATATTATGGCGATTGGTGTGATGTGGCAGGCTAAAAAACTTGGCTTACAATTACCTGACGATCTCTCTGTGATTGGCTTCGATAACCTTGATATTACGCGCTATAGCGAGCCTGCATTAACCACCATGGAACAGCCACGTTACCAAATTGGTCGTCAATCCATGTTGTTACTGCTTGATCAGTTACAAGGTAGACCTGTTGCACCCGGCTCTCGCCTATTAGATTGTGAGTTAATAGTAAGAGAAAGTGTCTGTCGGCTTAAAAGCTAGGCAAAAGACACTATGTTAAGTAACATATCGGTTGTGATACCTATTCATTTAATTATCAGCGAATCGAACTGTGGCACAACGAGACTATGTGGGACGAGGACAGTCATCTGCTCGTCGTAAAAAGACAACGAAAGGCAAAGGTAAAAAGGCGGCCAGTGGGTTGCCTTTAACCACACTTATTGTAGCAATTGCGCTTGTGGCGCTATTTGTTGGCGGCCTCTATTTTATTACCCATAATAAAAAAGAGGTTGTCGAACCAACGTCATCAAGTGCAGGGCAACAACCAACTAACAACTTACCACCTAAACCGCAAGAGCGTTGGCAATATATCAAAGAGCTCGAGAATCGACAGGTGGGGAACCCATTACAGCCACCAGCGACCTCTTCAGGGAGCCAGATTAATCCGAAAGCGACACTTTCACCGGAGCAATTACGTTTTTTACAACAAATTGAAGCGGATAAACGTCAACCGGCGGTAGAGTTACCAGAAGTGCCTTATAACGGTGAAGTACCACGTTCACAGGTTGTCATTACTCCACCGACAACCACCGCACCTTCGGTACAACCTTCGCAACCTTCAGCACCGGTAAAACAGGAGCCTGCACCCGCGATAACGACACCAAAACCTGCAACGACTGAAGCGCGATTTTTAGTCCAATGCGGTTCATTTAAAACCAATGAACAAGCCGAATCTGTACGCGCAACCTTGGCATTTTCCGGTATCGAAAGCCGTGTGACCAAAGGAAATGACGGCTGGATCCGCGTTTTATCTGGCCCATTTAATAAAGAGCAAGCCAATACGCTAAGCCGTCAAGCTGCAGGCGCAGGTGTATCAGGTTGTATTCTTCGTACTGCGGGGGGTTGAAAAATAAAATTTCTCCCCCACCTATAAATCTAATTCACATAATGGGCTGTGTTTTTTCTGATATTAAAGCACAACCCACTTCTTTTTATTGATAAACCAGGGGCTGACTCATGACTACAATCGTAAGTGTTCGCCGTAATGGCCAAGTCGTAATCGGTGGTGATGGACAGGCGACGATGGGTAATACCGTCATGAAAGGCAATGTTCGCAAAGTACGCCGTCTTTATAACGACAAAGTGATTGCGGGATTTGCCGGCGGCACTGCTGATGCTTTCACGCTTTTTGAACTTTTTGAGCGTAAATTAGAGCTCCATCAAGGCCATTTAACTAAAGCCGCTGTTGAACTTGCGAAAGATTGGCGTACAGACAGAATGTTACGCAAACTAGAAGCATTACTGGCTGTGGCAGACGAAACAACATCTTTGATTATCACCGGTAACGGTGATGTTGTGCAGCCAGAAAACGATCTGATTGCTATTGGTTCTGGTGGCCCTTATGCACAAGCAGCGGCGAGAGCGATGTTAGAAAACACCGATCTAAGTGCACGCGAAATTGCGGAAAAAGCACTGAATATTGCCGGTGATATCTGCATCTACACCAACCATAATGTCAACTTTGAAGAAATCTCTTCAAAAGAGTAAGGATTTGAGAGCATGTCCGAAATGACTCCTCGCGAAATTGCCAGCGAACTCGACAGATTTATTATTGGTCAAGATAAGGCCAAACGTGCGGTTGCTATTGCACTGCGTAACCGCTGGCGTCGCATGCAGCTTGATGAAGCGCTGCGTCATGAAGTAACCCCAAAAAATATTTTGATGATTGGACCTACAGGGGTAGGTAAAACTGAAATTGCACGTCGTTTAGCAAAATTAGCCAATGCACCTTTTATCAAAGTCGAAGCCACAAAATTCACTGAAGTGGGTTATGTAGGTAAAGAAGTCGATTCTATTATCCGCGATTTAACTGATTCTGCTGTTAAAATGGTACGTAGCCAAGCGATTGAAAAAAATCGTTACCGTGCTGAAGAAATGGCAGAAGAGCGTATTCTTGATGTACTGATCCCACCAGCAAAAAATAACTGGGGAGTCACAGAATCGGCATCATCCTCAGAGCCTTCAGCAGCGCGCCAAGCGTTCCGTAAGAAACTCCGTGAAGGCCAATTAGACGACAAAGAGATTGAAATTGAATTAGCGGCCACCCCAATGGGTGTTGAAATTATGGCACCTCCAGGCATGGAAGAGATGACTAATCAATTACAATCCATGTTCCAAAATTTAGCGGGACAAAAGCAAAAAGCGCGTAAGATGAAAATCAAAGAAGCGTTTAAACTGATTGTCGAAGAAGAAGCCGCTAAACTGGTTAATCCTGAAGAGTTAAAACAACAAGCCATCGATGCAGTTGAGCAACATGGTATCGTGTTTATTGATGAAGTAGATAAAATCTGTAAACGTGGTGGTCAAAGCTCTGGCCCTGATGTTTCTCGTGAAGGTGTACAACGTGACCTATTACCACTGGTAGAAGGTTGCACCGTATCCACTAAGCACGGTATGGTGAAAACAGATCATATTCTGTTTATTGCCTCAGGTGCATTCCAAGTCTCTAGTCCTTCTGACTTAATTCCTGAGTTACAAGGCCGTCTGCCTATTCGTGTTGAACTACAAGCACTGACTGCAGAAGATTTTGAACGTATCCTTACTGAGCCAAATGCATCATTAACAAAACAGTATCAAGCATTAATGGCTACCGAAGGGGTAAGCATTAACTTTAGCCAAGACGGTATTCGCAAAATTGCCGAATCTGCATGGCGTGTAAATGAAACCACTGAAAACATTGGTGCACGTCGTCTACATACGGTATTAGAGCGTTTAATGGAAGAAATTTCCTATGATGCGAGTGAACGTCAAGGCGAAACTATTCTTATTGATGCAGAATATGTGAAACAGCATCTGGATGAGCTTGTAGCAGATGAAGATCTGAGTCGATTTATTTTATAATCAACTTATGCGATCCTTAATCAGCAATATTAACGTGGGAGGCTTGCCTCCCATTCTTATTTTTATAATAACAACGAACATGAGTATTGAATTTCAGCATGAGCGCTCAACATTCCATTAGCCGGACACAAGCCTGGCTTGAAAGTTTACGACCCAAAACCCTACCTTTAGGGTTAATTGCTATTGTGACAGGCTCCGCCTTAGCGTATTGGACGGGTCATTTTGAGCTACCTATTGCATTACTGGCGATTTTAACTGCTGGCACACTACAAATTCTCTCTAACTTAGCGAATGACTATGGTGATGCCGTTAAAGGGACAGATACTGAAGAGCGATTAGGGCCACTGCGTGGAATGCAAAAAGGGGTGATCACCCCTGCTCAAATGAAAAAAGCCTTAATTATTAATGTAATTATCTCCTGTGTTTCAGGTATCGCCTTAATAATTGTCGCATGTAAAAAACCCGAAGATGCTATTGGCTTTTTAGTGATGGGCTTATTGGCTATCGTGGCAGCCATTACCTATACCGTAGGGAAACGCCCTTATGGCTATATGGGATTGGGCGATATTTCGGTATTAATTTTCTTTGGCTGGCTAAGTGTGATTGGCACTTATTATTTGCAAGCTAATGCTTTTAATATTGTGACACTACTGCCTGCCACCGCCTGCGGACTGCTCTCGGTCGCAGTACTTAACATTAACAATATGCGTGATCTTGAAAACGACATTCAAGCCGGTAAAAATACCTTGGCGGTGCGTTTGGGGGCTTCTGGCTCACGGATTTACCACACCTGCGTGATTGCCATAGCCATTATCTGTTTGATTGTGTTCACCCTGATTTATATGCACCGTTGGACGGCGTGGCTATTTTTATTAGCCGTTCCCATGCTATTACTGCATATTAAACGCGTTAATGCCGATCTTAGTGGCGAAGCCATGCGACCACTGCTTGAACATATGGTCAAAGCGGCGCTGTTAACCAATATTCTTTTTTCTTTAGGTTTAGTTTTAGAGTAATTTACCGCTATTGTTGATTTGACTCACTGAATTGTCAGTGAGTCTTTTGCCAACACCCCCTGTTAAGGGATATACTGGACTTTCCTGAGGCAACCTGACGTAAATCCTATGAAATATGATACTTCTGAACTCTGTGATATCTATCAAGAAGATATCAATGTCGTAGAACCGCTTTTCTCAAACTTTGGTGGTCGTAGCTCCTTTGGTGGACAAATTACCACTGTCAAATGTTTTGAAGATAATGGTCTGCTTTATGACTTACTAGAAGAAAACGGTAAAGATCGTATTCTATTAGTTGATGGCGGTGGCTCTGTCCGCAAAGCGCTAGTCGACGCTGAATTGGCGCAACTGGCGGTACTCAACGAATGGGAAGGTATTGTTGTTTATGGTGCAGTACGCCAAGTGGACGCTTTATCTGAGCTTGATTTAGGCATTCAAGCGATGGCTGCCATTCCTGCAGGTTGCCCAAGTGAAGGCATCGGCGACAGTGATATCCGCGTAAACTTTGGTGGTGTTACTTTCTTCTCCGGTGATTATCTTTATGCTGATAATACTGGCATTATCTTATCTGAAGAGCCTTTAGGCTTAGATGATGACGATTTAGATGATGATTTATTAGAAGAATAATAGACCATTCTCTTATTAACAAAGATAACGCATAAAGCGACAAAAGCCACTTTATCAGTGGCTTTGTTTTTAACTGGTGAAAACGGTGGACGATTATTGTACGTCTTCCATTTTTCCTAGCAGAGCACGTAAACGCTCTTGCCAGCTTGATTGCTCTTGTTTCAGCTCTTCGTTTTCACGAACCAAGGCTTCTCTTGATTCTCTTGCGCCCTGCACTTCTTGATTCAGTGCATCATTTTTCTCTTTTAGCTCTTCAATTTCCATCTGTAATAATGTGATGGTATCTAGTGCTTGTTGTACTTTTGACTCTAATTTTTCAAAAACTTCAAATGACATACTGTAATCCCCCATATAATCGATACTCCCGATTGTAAGTAGCCTATCAACAACTGTCTAGCATCTTCCGTGGAATTACCTGCTTTTTTCAATTTAACAAAAATACTGGTCTGATCACACTCCTAGTGTTGTACAAGTCACTATTTAAGAGCGTTTTCACTCATTTTCATGATGGGACACACAAAATTCAATTTCGCTTATTCTCGTTTACGCTCATTAACGATAAATTTACAGTTATCTTTTCAATACGAAAAGAATACTAACAATTAAAATCACCCTCTTTCAGGATAGAATATATGAGCCAGACGAAAACCTCTCTTATGGGTCAATGCATTTCCGAGTTTATCGGTACTGCATTGCTAGTCTTCTTTGGTCTTGGTTGTGTTGCAGCAGCACGTATCGCAGGCGCTCAACTCGGTCTTTGGGAGATAAGTATTATCTGGGGCTTAGGTGTTGCCTTAGCCGTTTACCTTACTGCGGGTACCTCTGGTGCTCACCTCAACCCGGCGGTCACAGTCGCATTCTGGTTGTTTGCGTGCTTTGAACGTAAAAAAGTTATCCCTTATATTGTTGCACAAATGTTAGGTGGTTTTTTTGCCGCCGCTGTTGTGTACTTTATGTATTACAATTTATTTATCGACTACGAACAGGTCAATGGAATTGTACGAGGATCACAAGAAAGCCTCTTTACTGCGGGCGTCTTCTCTACTTACCCAGCAGCCCAAATCTCTGTGATCCACGCATTTTTTATCGAAGTAATTATTGCCGTTATTCTCGTTGGCTTAATTTTAGCCTTAACAGATGATGGTAACGGTGTACCTCGTGGGCCTTTAGCGCCATTACTTATCGGTATTCTGATTGCGGTTATCGGTGGTGCATTTGGTCCATTAACTGGATTCGCCTTAAACCCTGCCCGTGATTTTGGGCCAAAATTAGTCGCATTCTTTGCCGGATGGGGTGATATTGCTTTAACAGGTGGACGCGATATTCCTTATTTCTTAGTCCCACTCATTGCTCCAATGATTGGGGGTATTTTAGGCGCACTTGCTTATCGTAAACTTATTGGCCGTCACTTACCTTGTGATACCTGCAAAATTGAAAACGACAAATAACGATGCAAGCAATATCGTTGATTATGAAAACAGGTTACTAACATGACAACAGAAACAAACAAATCGAATAGTGAAAAAAAATATATCGTTGCTCTGGATCAGGGAACAACCAGTTCACGCGCTGTCGTAATCGATCATGACGCCAACATTGTTAGCATCTCACAACGCGAATTTACCCAAATTTATCCTAAGCCCGGCTGGGTTGAGCACGATCCAATGGAAATCTGGGCAACTCAAAGCGCAACGCTAATTGAAGTATTGGCCAAAGAAGACATCCCTTCTGATCATGTTGCCGGTATCGGTATTACCAACCAACGTGAAACGACTATCGTCTGGGAAAAAGAGACCGGTAAACCTATCTATAATGCTATCGTGTGGCAATGTCGCCGTACTGCAGACTTTTGTACTCGCTTAAAAGATCAAGAAGGGGTTGAAGAGTACATTCGTCAAAATACTGGGCTTATGGTTGACCCCTATTTTTCAGGCACCAAATTAAAATGGATCCTCGATAATGTTGAAGGCGCTCGTGAACGAGCAGAAAAAGGAGAGTTACTCTTTGGTACCGTTGATACTTGGTTAGTCTGGAAAATGACACAAGGTCGTGTTCACGTAACAGATTATACCAACGCTTCACGTACTATGTTGTTTAATATTCACTCTTTAGATTGGGATCAAAAAATCCTCGATCTGCTGAATATTCCCCGCAATATGCTACCTAAAGTGGTGCCTTCTTCTGAAGTTTATGGTCAAACCAACATTGGTGGTAAAGGTGGTACACGTATTCCTATCGCCGGTATGGCTGGTGACCAACAAGCGGCACTCTATGGTCAGCTCTGTGTACAAAGCGGTATGGCAAAAAACACCTACGGAACAGGCTGCTTCTTGCTGATGAATACAGGTAAAGAAGCCGTGCGCTCTAACCACGGTCTATTAACCACTATCTGCTGTGGCCCACGTGGTGAAGTAAACTATGCCTTAGAAGGTGCAGTCTTCGTCGGTGGTGCTTCCATTCAGTGGCTACGTGATGAGCTAAAATTAATTGATGAAGCAACTGACTCAGAATACTTTGCCACTAAAGTTAATGACACCAACGGTGTTTATGTCGTACCTGCATTTACTGGCTTAGGTGCACCTTATTGGGATCCGTATGCCCGTGGCGCTATCTTCGGTTTAACCCGTGGTGCTAACCGTAATCATATTATTCGAGCGACTTTAGAATCTATCGCTTATCAAACCCGCGATGTCCTTGATGCGATGCAAGCAGACTCTGGAGCACGCTTACAAGCACTACGTGTAGATGGTGGTGCCGTTGCCAATAACTTCTTAATGCAGTTCCAATCTGACATCTTAGGTACCCGTGTTGAACGTCCTGTGGTACGTGAAAGTACTGCGTTAGGGGCTGCGTTCCTTGCAGGCCTTGCGGTAGGTTTCTGGTCTGATCTGGAAGAGGTAAAAAATAAAGCCGAGATTGATAAAGAGTTCCGCCCAGGTATTGAAACCACAGAGCGTAATTATCGTTATAACGGCTGGAAAAAAGCGGTTGCCCGCGCACAAGAATGGGAAGATCGCGGTTAATCGCTAATCACCCCCTATGAGAGAGAAGTCGCCTAGGCGACATAAAACAAATGCCGATAGTAGGTATACACTATCGGCATTTTTATTGGCGAAAACTTAAAGGTAGTCATTAAACCGTATTCTGCTGATGACTAAAACGGTGTGATAACGGGATCCAACACAACATAATAGCCACTGACATAATAAACATAATCATTCCTAAGCTAAATTGATTATGCTGTGGCAATAGTGCAGAGAACCACGTTGCTATCCCTGAGCCAACATTTTGCAATCCGCCCACCAACGCACCAGCCGCTCCGGCTAAATAAGGGAATGGCTCCATCGCCCCTGTCGTTGCCAGCGGAAATAGCATCCCAGCGCCAAAGAAAAACAGGGCAGCGGGCACCAGTAAAGTCCAAATATTAATAATATTCAGCCAGCCGGGAAGCCACATTAAAATACCTGCTGCTACACAGCAAAATACGGAGTGCCACATCAATTGCACAAAGGTTTTACCTTCACGCCCTGCGTACCACGCACCAAAGAAGGCCGCGGGAATAGGTAAAATAAATAGAATACTGATAGTAATACTATTTAAACCCAACACGCCTCCCATCAACACACCGCTGGAAGCTTCAAATACGGCAATACCTGATAATGCACAAATCAACATGATCAAAAAGGCACTAAAAGTACTGTTGGACAGCAATAAATAAAAAGATGACAACATACTGCGTCTTTCAGCCTGTACAGGTCGGGTTTCTGGCATCCAGTGATACATACTAAAGAGTACACTTCCTCCTAATAATAATAGGAAGATATAACAGGCATGCCAGCCAAAGAAGTGCGCCACCACCCCACCGATCATTGGCGCTAAGAGTGGGCTGACTAACACCCCCATATTTAATAAGCTATTGGCATAGCGTAACGCAGTACCGGTATAGAGATCACGAGGCTGAGTACGGGTCATTACCCCTGCGACCCCAGTCCCCATTCCTTGTA
The DNA here is from genome assembly GCF_963885725.1 of Proteus sp. G4380. NCBI lineage: Bacteria > Pseudomonadati > Pseudomonadota > Gammaproteobacteria > Enterobacterales > Morganellaceae > Proteus > Proteus sp. G4380. The sequence continues at coordinate 13,843 of NZ_CAWPAV010000060.1, read as the reverse complement.
AGGTACTGGCGATCACTAAGGTAGTTAAGTTCTGTGAAAAAATAGCCACGATCGTCGCTAAACAGAAAATACTCATCCCCACTAAAATAACCGGACGACGCCCTACTCGGTCAGAAATAGGGCCATAAATTAATTGTGAAAAACCATAAGAAAACAGATATGCGCCCATTACTTGCTGTACAGCACCTGTTGGCTCACCAAAATAGACAGCCATATCAGCAATCACAGGAACATAAATCGTCTGTGTCATTTGACCGACAGCAACCAGTGCAATAATCAGTAATAACAGATTTGCATGTTCTAACTTTCTCATTTCTTTTCTTTGCTCAGAAATTAAAAATTAACCGATTAACGGACAGGAAAGTGCTACAGAGCTTTGATAAAATAAACTCTGCAAAATGCACTTGCGCTAAATAATGAGACTAAGGTAACAAATCTAGCAAAATTTGCGAAGTAGTCAGCCATTTTTATCTCGTCAACGATGTCAGTGAAAAACACCATCGTTGTCAATATAAATGTACATTTTGTATTAACGATTAACGAAACTACAGATTAATATCGCCATCACATCATCTTGATAAATAAAAACGCCCTTCCTCTTTAGAATAAATTATCGACATAAGCGCTTTCCTAAAAAGGAGATAAGAGATTATGGCAAATTGGGTCACTGGAAAAGTCATTCAAGTTAGGTATTGGACAGATACATTAATCAGTTTAGTTGTACACGCCCCTATCGATAAGTTTACAGCAGGTCAATTTGCCAAACTGGCACTCGAAATTGACGGTGAACGTATACAACGCGCCTACTCTTATGTTAACTCCCCGCAAGATCCCAACTTAGAGTTCTATCTAGTCACTGTACCTGAAGGTAAACTCAGCCCACGCTTAGCGGCGTTAACCGTTGGTGATGAACTCTTAGTGACAGAACAAGCCAGTGGCTTTTTTGTTTTAGAAGAGGTGCCTAGCGCGAATACCTTATGGATGTTATCAACAGGTACGGCGATCGGGCCATTTCTCTCTATTTTACAACTTGGTGATGATCTCGACCGTTTCGAAAATATTGTTTTAGTCCATGCTGTACGCTACGCCCGTGATTTAAGCTATCTACCATTAATGGAGCAGTTAGCTGAACGCTACCAAGGGAAACTGCGTATCCAAACTATTGTCAGCCGTGAAAACCATATAGGCTCACTAACCGGACGCATTCCAGCATTAATTGAAAGTGGTGCATTAGAAAAAACCGTAGGATTAACCATTTCCCCAGAAGAGAGCCATATTATGCTATGTGGTAATCCAGAAATGGTAAGAGACACGCAACAGTTACTGAAAACACAGCGTGATATGAGAAAACATTTACGCCGTAAACCGGGACATATCACCAGTGAACAGTATTGGTAATGACAACATCAGGGCTGAATAGCACTTTATTCAGCCCTGACTGTTTAGCAGTTACACACTTTAACGAAAACTTGAGTAGTCAACCTTTTCAGTCGTGGCACCAAAATAGTTTTCTCCTTGGGTGCCAATAAACACCCCACAATCTAACAACATGATCATCATAATAAATGATGGGAGAAAACGCCCTATCGCCCACTGCCAAAAGGGCTCTAAACTACTGGTATCAGTCAATCCTAGCATCACCGCCAGCAACAATAGTAACAGCCATGCACCACGTTTATTTCTATCGTGAAGTCGCTTAGTAAAAATGGCACATAACGGATATAAAATAGCCAGCGAAATTATCCCCACCAGTACAGCAGGCAATGAATAGTGCTGATTAACTGTATATAATCCGCAAAACAGCACAAAACAGAGTGCAAAACCCGCCCAAAAGTCACGGCGTCCAATTCGCCCTTTGAATGAAAAGGCCCAATGTTGTAAGGTCATTAATAATTTCTCAATATAGACTTATTTTAGTGAATTAAGCTGTCCATTTAACATCAAATAATACAGAGTGATTTTATAATATTCTATCGCACAACAGACCAAGGAGGACAGATGATAAAAAAAAGCACGCTTACTCAGTTAGCACTTATCATAATAAGCATCGCTTTATCTTTGCCAACCCTTGCTATGGCAGCGTCGCCCTCGATTGCTCATCAACCCCCAACTAAAGATGATATTCTTTACCTTAAACAGGATGCCCCTGTTTTTGAAACCACCATTCCGGAGATAAGAGCTAAATTCAATCAAAATAATGCGTCGTTATTTCTCAATGAATATAAAATTATCACCAACAACGATATTACTATTCCGTTAGTCAGGGCCGCGACACGAATAACCCCTTATTTATACTCATCAGCCGTATTAGAGCGTGGCAGTGAAAAAATTAAGAGTCTACAGCTCACCCTGATCCATACACTTGATACGCCACAAATCGAAAAAGAGCATCAAGATACTGCAATGCGCTATATCACTGCATTAGTGACACAGTTTGATCCCTCCATTAATGCAGCGCAAATTCAAGAGGTGCTCAATTTATTTGCTGTTAAACAAGATGTGCCTGCTTATATTAGCCATAATGTTGGTGCTATTCGCTATATTATTGCCCACGAGGACAATCAATTAACGACCTTTGCCATTGAACCGATTAAGCTTTCACTTAATAGCAATATCGATTCAGCTATTCCGTGATAAAAAACAAAGCTATTCTATTCAATGTTCTCTATACTGTTGTGTATCAACAGAATTTGAGTTTATCGATAAATTAAATTTAAACCACTCGGTTGGAGGAAAAGTTATGCGCCATCCATTAGTCATGGGTAACTGGAAACTTAACGGCAGCATTCATATGGTTCATGAATTAATCGCTGCATTACGTAAAGAAATCAGCGGTGTTGCTGGATGTGATGTTGCTATTGCACCACCAACAGTTTATCTGTGCCAAGCTCGTCATGAAATCGGTGGAAGCCGTATTGCGTTAGGTGCCCAAGATACCGGTGTTAACTTATCTGGTGCTTTCACTGGCGAAACTTCCCCAGAAATGCTGAAAAACGTTGATGTTAAATACGTGATCATCGGTCACTCTGAACGTCGCACTTACCATAAAGAATCTGATGAATTTATCGCACAAAAATTTGGTGTGTTAAAAGAGTTAGGCTTAACACCTGTGTTATGTATCGGTGAAACAGAAGCAGAAAACGAAGCTGGTAAAACACAAGAAGTGTGCGCACGTCAAATCGACGCGATTTTAAATACACATGGTGCACAAGCATTCAAAGATGCAGTGATCGCTTATGAACCTATTTGGGCGATTGGTACAGGTAAATCAGCAACGCCTGCACAAGCACAAGCGGTACATAAATTTATTCGTGATCATATCGCTAAACAAGATGCGGCTATCGCTGAGCAAGTCATTATTCAATACGGCGGTTCAGTCAACGATAAAAACGCAGCAGAGCTATTTAGCCAACCTGATATCGACGGTGCATTAGTTGGTGGCGCGTCACTGAAAGCAGATGCCTTTGCCGTTATCGTGAAAGCAGCAGCAGAAGCGAAAGCGAAAAAATAACTTTGATAGCAAATCGTTATCTTACCGATAAATAACTATCACGAAAATCACCTTACTGCGTCTTAACAGAAGGTGATTTTTTTATGCGTTACTCGCTAATCACGTCGGCTGATTTCATCAAATACTCCCCCGGTGGCAAAATGGGTTTGTTGCGCTGATTGCCAATCGCCAAAAAGCTCATCAATAGTGAATAATTGCAAGGTTGGAAAACGTTTTTGATATTTTTCAGCAATGCTTTTATCTCTTGGACGATAATAGTTTTTAGCAGCAATTTCTTGCCCTTGAGGTGAATAAAGATACTCTAAATAAGCGCTTGCCACTTCCTGCGTACCTCGCTTATCAACCACTTTATCCACCACAGAGACGGTTGGCTCTGCCAAAATAGAGACGGAAGGGGTGACTATTTCAAACTTATCTGTACCTAACTCATTAATCGCCAATAACGCTTCATTTTCCCATGCAATTAACACATCACCAATACCACGCTCAACAAAAGTATTTGTCGCGCCTCTCGCGCCGGAGTCTAAGACTTCAACCTGTTGATACAGTGACTTTACAAAGGCTTTCGCTTTTTCACTGTCTTGCTGATTGGCCTTTAATCCATATCCCCATGCAGCCAGATAATTCCATCTTGCTCCACCGGAGGTTTTAGGATTAGGTGTGATAATCGATACACCGGGTTTAATTAAAGAATCCCAGTCGGTTATCTGTTTCGGATTACCTTTTCTCACTAAAAAAACAATGGTTGAGGTGTAAGGTGCTGAGTTATCAGGTAAGCGGGTGATCCACTGCTTATCTATACGCCCTCTTTGTGCAATGGCATCAATATCATAAGCTAATGCGAGGGTGACAATATCCGCTTCAATACCATTAATTACGGCGGTTGCCTGTTTACCAGAGCCACCATGAGATTGACGAATAGTCACATGATCGCCGGTTTTTTGTTGCCAATATTGACTAAATGCGTGGTTATATTGTTGATAAAGCTCTCGAGTCGGATCGTAAGAAACATTTAATAACTGAATATCCTTCGCCCAGATGCTTTGTGTAAACAGTGCCGTCAGCGCTAGCGTCGTCAATAATCCCCATCGTTTTAACATCGTTATCTCCCCCTATCCTATTTCTAGTTGGTTTATTTGTTTTGTTTAACTAGGCTGACAGAAAGATTTATAACGATGAAATAATAAAAAACAGACTGTTATACGTAACAGCTATATAGTTGAGAAAACGGGGGACTCACACAGTCATTACCCATCAGATAAGAGAAGAAAAGCGCGTAGAATGAAATATTTTCACTCGGGAAGCTGTTCTGATACAAGCTGATATTGCATCAGAACAGTCCACGAATAAGGATATAACTCAGAAAGGCTCTGGTAATAGAGTAAAACTATGGCTTAATACAGTTTTTTCGCAGTTTCATACCAATCGGCTTTAAAGACACGTTTCATATTCATAACCGCATCAATAATATCATGGTGAACCAGTTTTTCATTTTGGATCCCTACACAACGACCACCATAACCTTCAAGTAGCAGTTGTACAGAGTAAGCCCCCATACGAGAGGCTAAAATACGATCGTAAGCAACCGGAGAGCCACCACGTTGAATATGGCCTAATACAGTGGCACGTGTTTCATGTTTGGTTTCTGCTTCAATAAAACGTGCTAGCTCATGTACATCACACACATGTTCGGTAATTGCCACGATAGCATGACGTTTACCACGCTCAATACCCGCTTTAATTTCTGCTAATAATTCATCACGATCAAAAGGTAATTCGGATTCAGGCAACACCACGAACTCACAACCACCCGCAATAGCAGCGGATAAGGTTAAATCACCACAATAACGTCCCATCACTTCAACGATAGAGATACGTTTATGGGATGTTGAGGTATCACGTAAGCGGTCAATCGCTTCTACCGCCGTTTCTAACGCCGTGAAATAGCCAATAGTGTAATCAGTACCCGCAACGTCATTATCAATGGTGCCCGGTAAACCAATACATGGGAAACCCGCTTCAGTTAATTTTTTCGCCCCCAGATAAGAACCATCTCCCCCGATAACCACCAGTGCATCTAGCTCATTTTGCTTCATATTTTCAATAGCAACGGCACGCACATTATCTTCGCGGAATTCTGGGAAACGCGCAGAGCCTAAAAAAGTACCACCACGGTTGATCATGTCTGACACACTAAAGCGATCGAGTTTTTTCATACGGTTTTCATATAAGCCCATATAGCCATCAAAAATACCGTACACTTCTAAACCTTCGCTGAGTGCTGCACGGACAACACCACGGATCGCGGCATTCATACCCGGTGCATCACCACCACTTGTTAAAACCCCAATTCTTTTGATCCCATTAACCATGATTACCTCTGATTCTTATTCGATATCATTATTGCAATATATTGTTGGAATAACTGTTATCTTAATACCGGCTTCACGAACGTAATCCACCGATATCTCAAATGCTGAATTGATTCAACAACCCCATTGTACGCATATTTTTTATCACTTCATCATCAACGTACATTTTTTTTTATAAACTTGATGCGCATTAAATTAATTGAGTAGCCTGTATAAATACTATACTAGTCTATCGTCTCTGTATTACACCGATAAGTTAACACTTTTTATACAGATACTTTACAGCCTTTTGCTATCTATCTCAAAAAACAGTGTGTTAGCCATATATTACTATCAAGATATAAAGTGTAATGGGCTTATTGACGGTTTGCTTAACACTTTGCGCGCTGTTATCGATACTTTTTTGTCATTCGGCATAAATAGAAGAAGCGCCCACCCTACACAATTGTGACTGATGACAAAAATTTTGCGTTAATTTACCGTTTATACAATAAGGCTGATACAGTATAACAAACAGTACAGTAGGAGGTTTTATGTTTGATTTAACGGGTAAAATTGCTTTAGTTTCCGGCGGAGCAAAAGGTATTGGTAAAGGCATTGTTAGCGCATTAAAAAACAGCGGTGCACAGGTTATTATTGCTGATATTGATGATGTAGCAGGTAACGCAACCAAAGAAGCACTTGGTGTTGATTTTATGCACCTTGATGTCACCTCTCAAGCAGCCTGTGAACAAGTAGTCAATGATATTGTTAAACAGTATGGCAAACTCGATATTCTTTGCTCTAATACCGGTATTTTCCCCCAAGCAACAATTAAAGAGATGAGCGAAGCTGATTGGGATAAAATGCATACCGTCAATTTAAAAGGAATGTTTTTCTTAGTAAAAGCGGCCCTTGCGGTAATGGAAAAACAACAATATGGTCGTGTGATCATCACCTCTTCTATTACAGGCGCCATTACTGGCTATCCGGGCTGGAGCCATTACGGAGCAAGCAAAGCAGGTCAGTTAGGCTTTATGCGCAGTGCTGCACTAGAATATGCACGCCACGGTATTACCATTAATGCCGTTATGCCCGGCAATATTTTAACCGAAGGCTTACAAGCCCAAGGAGAGACCTATCTTAATCAAATGAAGGCCTCTATCCCAACCCATACCTTAGGGGAGCCTGAAGATATCGGCTATGCCGCCGCATTCTTTGCCTCTAATGAAGCAAAATATATTACCGGTCAAACCATTATTGTCGATGGCGGCCAGATTTTACCTGAATCTCCAGAGGCGTTGTTGTAGTTGATTAGATTAATTAAGGAAGAATGAATCGATTATAATTCACTACCAGAAGATAAAATAATATATCAATAATAAAATTAAAAACGCAAAAAAAAGCCCCTCTCCAGAGGGGTTAATTATTCAGTTATCGTTAAACATACCGACATCAAAGTCCTGCTAGCTCAATCAACGTATCCGGTCTTTTTTCAACCATTTTAAGTAGTAAAACCGCTTGTTTATTCGGTTTTACTATCCCTTGCTCCCAGTTTTGTAATGTTGTAACCCCCGTATGTAAATACTGAGCAAAAACAGCTTGAGATAAATTCAATTTTTCACGTACTGCTTTTACTTCTGCTGGCGTCATAGAAAGAGGCTTAACATTAATACGGTGAGTCTTTAGTGTTTTTTTCCCTTCATTAAATTCACTCCACGCATTCATTCCTTCTTGAAGCTCAGAAAAAATATCACGTTTAGTCATGATCCCCCCTTTTTTTAATCATTTCTAACATTGCTCTCAGCTGTTCACGTTGAGTTATTGTTAAATCATCAGCAATGTTTTTACCGTAAATAAAAATTTAGAATTTGTACCTAAAAACAAAGAACAAAACTGACAAAAAAACGTTATTACATTTTTATCCTTTCTTTTTTCATAGAGGTTAGACAGAAATAAAAAGTAGGTGGTATTACTTTACCGAAGTATAGTCGCAAGAAACGGGAAAGAAGCCACTAATTTAACCCACTAAAAAGTAAAGAGGAAATCTAGCATTTATAAGTCTTTAAAATGTCCACAAAGTGTCCACGGACAGCCAAAAACGTCCACCTTTAAAGACTTTAGTAGACTTTTATTACCCTTAAAAATGAAATCTAACTCTTTGTTTTAAAAGGAATGGTAAACAAAAGAGCAAAAAAAAGCCCCTCTCCAGAGGGGCTGCAAAAGACAGGGATGGTGTCTATGGCAAGGAAAAAACTTCGTTGTTGCTACTTACTCTCTAACTAGGTACTGCTTTACTACACTCTTACTACTACATTACTAAAGGACTTTACTTAATCACTAATTAGCTTTCTCTTGAGTTTGCTGGTTTTGCTGGTTTTGCTGGCTAACAGAAGAGACACGCTGTTGATAATTCTTTTCTAGCTGCGCTTTTTGCTCAGGGGTTAATAGCTGATACATTTGATTATGAACTTTCGCCATTTCAACTCGGCGCTCTATTGCTTGTTTGTCCATATCTTGTATTTGCGCTCTTACCGCTGCTTCATCAAACTTATCCGTGGTAATTAGCTTATGCATATTTTCGTGACGCTGACGAAAATCACTGTTATTAAAACGATCTTGATGATGCTGGCGCATTAAATCGCGCATTTGAGTACGTTGTTGCTCTGTTAATGTAATACCATTAAACATACGCGACTCACCGAAATTATTGTTACCCATCATATGGCCACGTTGTCCACGATGACCTCGGTTATCACGTCCATCATGCATACCGTAACCGTATCCACAATGGTAATTATCATTATACTGTTGTTGCCCAGCAGGCTGATTATTTGTATTTGATGTTTCAGCCATTACTACCGTCGGAGCTACTAAAAACATTGATGCTAGTGCAACCATTGCTACTTTACGCATTGTCCCACTCCTCATTCGGTTATAATACCGACTTATTAATGCTGACCTAAATATGTGTAATTGTTCTCGATGTGGATTACTATACCTTTACGGCTGCAAACTAGCGTCAGAGCGTGTAAAAGAACGTAAAGTCATAGATTCGCGCTATTTATTATCGTATTTTTCTCTTGGAGGAATTGACGAATGCATAAAATCTTATTAGTGGATGACGATCGCGAATTAACCTCGCTATTGAAAGAACTACTTGAAATGGAAGGCTTTAATGTTGTGCTCGCCACTGACGGCGAACAGGCCTTAAAACTTCTGGACGCGTCTATTGACTTGTTATTACTGGATATCATGATGCCACGTAAGAACGGGATCGAGACACTTAAAGAGTTACGCCAAAATTTCCAAACACCTGTCATTATGTTAACGGCAAGAGGCAGCGATCTTGATCGTGTACTTGGCCTAGAGCTGGGAGCAGATGACTATTTACCTAAGCCATTTAACGATAGAGAGCTAGTTGCACGCATTAGGGCTATTTTACGTCGTTCCAACTGGAGTGAACAAAAACAGACCGATAGTAACACCTCACCGATATTGCAAGTCGATAAATTACAACTTAATCCGGGTAGACAAGAGGCCAGCTTTGATAATGAACCATTAGAGCTAACAGGTACTGAGTTTACGTTACTTTATCTACTTGCTCAGCATTTAGGACAAGTGGTATCGCGCGAGCATCTCAGCCAAGAAGTGTTAGGTAAACGCTTAACACCTTTTGATAGAGCGATTGATATGCATATTTCCAACTTACGTCGTAAGTTACCGGAAAGAACAGACGGGCAGCCTTGGTTTAAAACATTACGTGGCCGTGGTTATCTTATGGTTTCAATAACTTAATAAAAAATCTTTATGATAAACAGTTTGTCAGCGCGTATATTCGCCATATTCTGGCTGACACTAGCATTAGTTCTAGTGCTAGTTATGATGGTACCCAAGCTGGACTCGCGCCAGCTTACCACTTTACTTGAAAGTGAATACCGTCAAGGTGTTATGCTAGAGCAACATATAGAAGCCGAACTAGCGCAAGATCCGGCTAACGATCTGCTATGGTGGCGGCGATTAATCCGCGCCATTGATAAATGGGCGCCACCTGGTCAACGTCTTATTATTGTCACCAGTGAAGGTCGTATTATTGGTGCTCAACGTAATGAAATACAAGTTGTCAGAAACTTTATGGGACAGTCTGATAACGCAGACCATCCGAAAAAGAAAAAATACGGTCGCTCTGAGATGCTAGGCCCCTTTTCCATTAGAGATGGTGAAGATCACTATCAACTTTACTTAGTGCGCCCATCAAGTAGCCCACAATCTGACTTTATCAATTTATTATTTGATAAACCGCTTTTATTACTGATATTCACCATGCTTATCAGTACACCGCTACTGGTTTGGCTCTCTTGGAGCTTGGCAAAACCGGCCCGAAAACTCAAAAATGCGGCGGATGATGTGGCAAAAGGCAATCTGCGCCCTCACCCTGAGTTGGAAACTGGCCCACAAGAATTTTTAGCGGCAGGCACCAGTTTTAATCAGATGATCAGCGCATTAGAGCGTATGGTTGAAGCGCAACAGCGATTGATTTCTGATATCTCCCATGAGTTGCGCACCCCGTTAACTCGTTTACAGCTTGCCAGTGCATTACTACGTCGTCGTAGCGGTGAAAGTAAAGAGCTAGAGCGTATTGAAACAGAAACACAGCGGCTAGATGGCATGATCAATGACTTATTAGTGCTTTCTCGCAACCAGTATAAAAATGAGTTATTACGTGAAACCGTAAAAGCAAATGAGCTTTGGAACGATATTTTAGATAACGCGAAATTTGAGGCTGAACAGAGCAATAAAACCCTAACAGTAACCGCCCCGCCAGGCCCATGGACAATTTATTGCAATCCTTATTCATTAGCGAGTGCCTTTGAAAATATCGTTCGCAATGCCTTGCGTTATTCACATTCTCGTATTGAAGTGGCCTTTACCGAACAAAATCAGGGTATCACTATTATTGTTGATGATGATGGCCCAGGGGTTAGCCCAGAAGATCGCGAGCATATTTTCCGACCTTTTTATCGTACGGACGAAGCACGTGATAGAGAATCCGGCGGTACAGGACTAGGACTGGCAATTGTTGAAACCGCAATTAGTCAACATCGAGGCCATGTAAAAGCTGACGATAGCCCATTAGGGGGATTAAGAGTGGAGATTTGGTTGCCGAAAACAAAATAAACATAAGCTATCTAAAAGTCGCCTTTAGATTTAAAATACAAAAATACTAAACTTTAATTAATCGTTAAAATGAATAAATACTTAAAAATTATCAGAAATAAATTACGTTATAAGTACTGTGATGTTTTTCCAAAATTGATAACAAAATCAATATATAAAGAAAGAATGAATAAAAAATTAGATTTAAGACATCCGCAAACTTTCAATGAAAAATTGCAATGGCTAAAACTAAATTTATATAGAGATAACCCGCTGGTAACACAATGTGCAGATAAATATGCGGCTAGAGAATATGTTAAAGAATGTGGCTGTCAAGAGATACTCAATGAAATCCATCAGGTATGGGAAGAACCACATGAAATTAATTTTTCCGAATTACCAAATAAATTTGTACTAAAATGCAACCATGGAGCAGGATACAATATTATTTGTAGAGATAAAAATAGTATATCTCCTGATAAAATAAAACAAAAATTATCAACTTGGTTAAATGAAGATTATTGGCGTTTATCTGTAGAATTTGTTTATAAAGATGTACCTAAAAAAATAATTTGTGAAAAATTCATTGAAACAAAAAATAATGAATTGCCATACGATTACAAATTATTTTGTTTCCATGGTAAACCACTATTTGTAATGATATGCACAGAAAGGGAATCTCACCATCCAAAATTCTATTTTGTTAATAAAGAATGGGAGCTACTACCCTATGGTATTGATTATAAAAATAGAAATGTTTCAACTGTACTAGAGAAACCTCAAAATTATCAAAAACTATTTGAATATGCAGAAAAGCTGTCTAAGCCATTTCCTTTTGTTAGAGTAGATTTATATTTAAACAATGGTATTATCCATTTTGGAGAATTAACATTTATACCATCAGCAGGAATGGATAAAGAACTAAATAATGAAGAAGTTAAAAACGTTGATATGATTTTTGGCAACTATCTTAAATTAAACTAAGGGGAGTCCCCTTAGTTTATGGACTTAATTATTTTTCTATTAATTAAATAAATAAATCGAGCTTTCAACTTCATATAAGGATAATAAAAACTTTTCTTCTCACAACGCCTAAATAAAGAAACTTTTTTTCTGATGATGGCAACCTTAAGCTCCTTATAAAAGTAAGGTTTTGATTGTATATTTTTAATTCTTATTTTTTCCAACAAAGAATTACATTTTTTTATATTATCTAATGTGAGATATTCAGAGGAAAAATTCAAATCATATAAAACTTTCTCATTTGCATTAATACTAAATATCTCTAATGCGCTAATTTGTGTTTTTATAGCAAATGAAGTTTGTGTATTAAAGTATTTTTTTCTATTTTTTTCTGGATGGGTTCGATATTTTAATAAAGGTTCTTCTAAATTAGCAAAAATATCTTTTTTACCCAACTTTAATAATTTAACCCATAACCCATAATCCTGAGCATATTTGTAATCTTCTGGATATGTGATTTGATTATCTCCGATAAAACTCGCTCTAAACATCACCGTTGGATGATAAAAATTTGTTCCAAAAATTAATCCCGCAGCAATGGCATTATGTGCAGTTGGTGGAACCATAAACTTATTATGGTCTTCATAAATTTCCATTGATGTACCACAAACCATGATATTTTTATGCGCCTCCATAAACTCTAATTGTTTTTGAAGTCGGATAGGATATGCATAGTCATCAGCATCCATACGAGCAATATACTCACCAGAAGAGAGTAAAAAACCTTTATTCAAAGACTTAGCTAATCCAATATTAGATTCATTAGTATATACTTTAACTCGACTATCTTGCTTTTCGTATCGTCTAAGTATATCTACAGACACATCAGTAGAACCATCATCAATAATGATAAATTCAAGATCTTTAACTGTTTGATTAAGAATAGAATTTATCGCTTCTTCTAAGTGTACTGCATCATTATATACTGACATTAATACACTAACTTTGGGATGATTTTTCATTTTTAATTAAATGTTATTTCCTATAGTCGACATTGCATATACTATAAATTAATAAATAAAATTAGTGAATATCAATAAACATTTAAAGTAGTTGAAATAATTATAATCATCGAGCATCAATAGCTATGACATAACATAAAATAACAATGTTTACACTGAGTTCTTACCCCTTCTACAGAAAACATTTAAACTATATAAATCAGCAAGATATCATAGTTACAAAGAACGCCTACTAACAACCAATTTAAATAAACAATAAAATTAATATATTAGCAAACTCTACCATTTATTAATAAATTGGTAGCATATTCTTCTTATACCTATCTTTTATACATAATTCAGAATGATCTTGCTAAATCGGCCGATATTCCGATACTTATATATACCTAATCAATGTTAGAATACCCATCAATTACTTGACCCGCTGGTTTGAAGAGTCTAATCTCAGTGGGGTTTGTGTACAGATAAAGTATACTTATACAATAAAACTCTTATATTACAGATAGATAAGAGTTTTAAAAGAGAAATTTTGGCGCTCTGGGGGCCGTAAACCTAGTGCGGTAGCTTTAGCCGTTTTAATTATTAAAGTAGTTCTTGTTATTAAATACAGTATCATCGGGCCTAAAGACAATATTTTTCATATTTTAGGCTATGTATAATCAGGAGCAGAAGGCAATGAGTCAGTATTATTTACTATTAAAGAGAATGCAATTAACGTTTTTTAAAAAAATAGATAATATTAATAATGAAAGACCAAAAATCGTAGCTATCAAGAAATAATCATTATGACCGGAAGAAATTTTTTTAAATATTTTGGAAAATTTATATCTTTAATTTCA
>NZ_CAWPAV010000059.1:0-1357 GCF_963885725.1 Proteus sp. G4380 | reverse complement strand
GGCTTAACCTGACAACACCGAAAGTGTTTTGTCAGAGAGACGAAACGATGAAGTCAGCTTGTTCAAGATTGAATTACTGGCGACTTACCGAAAGGAAAGAAGCGAGTGATTAAAACCGAATTTGCTTGGCGGCCATAGCGCGGTGGTCCCACCTGATCCCATGCCGAACTCAGAAGTGAAACGCCGTAGCGCCGATGGTAGTGTGGGGTCTCCCCATGTGAGAGTAGGGAACTGCCAAGCATTAAATTAAAGCCTTAATGTAAAAAGACATTAAGTGCGTAAAGAATAAGCGGAGCGGTAGTTCAGTTGGTTAGAATACCTGCCTGTCACGCAGGGGGTCGCGGGTTCGAGTCCCGTCCGTTCCGCCAACACATAAGAAAACCTAAGTCTAATGACTTAGGTTTTTTTTTGTTTAAAATTTAAAGTTGTCTACATTACCAGTGCTTATTTCATAATAATTCACCATTAAAGCTATTTTTTACAAAAATAGTTACACTTATTTATCATTATATTCTTTAAAAGGGTGAGGGGAGATCCCAGCTTTGGTATACTAGATAGGTAGCAAGAGATCCTATTGGTTATCTGAGGTTGCTTAATGGCGAAAAAACCGACTTATTCAGTACGTTTTGTAGCAGGTCAACCTGTAGAAAGGATTGAACCTAGTCTACCTTTAGGCCAAATAGAAGAGATGCTACCGATTGGGATGCCACTATATACAGAAGGCACTTTAAAAATTGCTGTTTGGAATATTTACAAACAGCAACGGGTCAATTGGCGTAGTATGCTGGAAACGCTTGCCACCGATACTCAACTATTACTTTTACAAGAAGCGCAAACAACACCTGAATTAGTTCGTTTTGCGGGTAAAAACCATTTAATTGCTGATCAAGTTCCTGCTTTAGCCTTTCAACAGCACCCTGCGGGTGTTATGACCTTATCAAGTTCTCATCCTATCTATTGTTGCCCATTAAGAGAAAAAGAGCCTTTTTTAAGGCTTGCTAAATCTGCATTAATTACGGTTTATCCACTTATTACTGGTGAGCATTTAATGGTGATAAATGTACACGCGATCAATTTTAGTTTCGGTGTTGATGTTTATCAAAGACAATTAAACAGCTTATCGACTCATATCATCGATCATAAAGGGCCTGTTATTTTGGCGGGGGATTTTAACGCCTGGAGTCGTCCAAGAGTTAATGTGTTAAAGCGTTTTGCTAGAAGATTAAAACTTAAAGAAGTGATCTTTGAAAAGGATTTACGCACTCGCGCTTTTGGTAAGCCACTTGATTATATATTTTATCGTGGATTATCACTAAATAAAGCGGAAATCTTAATCACAGATGCATCTGATCATAAT
>NZ_CAWPAV010000058.1:0-4025 GCF_963885725.1 Proteus sp. G4380 | reverse complement strand
AATTTCTGCGGTAACAGAATAGTTACCATCTGCTGTCACTTTATCTGCGGGGATAGTCACATCGGCTTTACCTGCCGCCACTTCATCTGCAGTCAGTGTGTGTTCAACAGTGTCGGTTGAGCCGTCTGGTTTAGTAATAGTGAGTGTCAGTGTGTCACCTGCCGCACTCCCCCCCGGTACAGTCACTTCGGTCTGTACGCCATCTTTTAGCTCGTCAGCATTTACACCGTCCGCAGCTTCTGGAATGATCACCACTAGTGTGGTATCCACCGTACCATCACCATCTGTATCGCCCGGGATTTGTCCATCAACAGCAAAATCTACTTTGTTTCCTGGTTTGGCTGGATTATTGCCTTGAGTTATGCTGACATCGACACTGTTTTGGCCGTTTTGTACCGCATCTTTAGGAATATCAATCGAAATCTTACCTGCAGCAACATCATCTTTAGTTACAGTGTATGTAATCGTTTCTGTAGTATTATCTGGACGAGTGACCGTTAAGGTAATTTCCGCCCCTTCAACCGTACCCGCTGGCAAAGTAACTTCTGCTTGTAAACCGTCTTTCAGCTCTTCTGCATTCGCATAACCATCGTCAACTTCTGGAATGCTTAAAACAGGTATATCTGATACGGGATCAGGTTTGGCTGTTACAGTAACATCATCACTTTTATTACCACTCGGATCTTTCGCACTTGCGGTAACATCACTATTATCTTTTATCTTATCATTAGGGATAGTGACTTGATTGTTATCTGTATCAGGAATTAATTCAGGATCACTTGATGTCCAGCCATTATCTCCCTTTTCTAATGTGACAGTATTTGAATTACCATCCTCATCTTCAAAAGTAACATCTACAGAATCACCTTTATTGGCATCTTTTGGTAAATCGATAGAAACAGAACCATCATCTTCAGCAGTTAATCCTGGCTTACTCGGCGCGGTAATATCAGCCTCATTACCTTTATTATTGTCACCACCATGATTTCTATTAGCTAAAAAGATCGCTAATGCACTACCGATTGAACCAGCAACCCATAAAAATAGACCAATTCCATCATCATTATCAGAAAGAGTACCTGTTTCACCAGCAACTAAATGTTCTAAAACAGGACCATCTTGAGTAATAGTTGCTTGTCCCATTACACCATTTGAATCTAAAACATTTAAAGTGGCGTAACATTGTTGTTCCCCTGGTTGGCATTCTTGCCAAAAATCTTTAATAACAACTTCTATATTTTGTTCTTTACTAGATAAAATAAGATCATCCGATTTACGATGCGCTTGAATATCTAATGGAGAAAGTTGAGTATCTGAATCAATTAACTGATACACATCCCCTGCTTTCGCCGTTATAGTATGCTTAGCATGAGGTTGTAATTGTACTTTCTCGTTTGAATTCTTTTCAAAAAAGATTATATTCATATATAACTCTCGTATAAAATGTCTCTAAATTAATTTAGAGGCTATCTAATGTAATACTGCTAACATCTATAAATATCTACCTTTACTTTCTATGACCTATCCTTCTCCTATTATTTATTTCAATAAATTCAAATTGACATAAATTATTATCAACAATAGAAAATGAAGATGTTTCTTTCTCTATCAATTTAATAAAATGAATCATTGGAATATCAAAAAAAGCGCATACTCTAAGTAGGAAAGATACACTCCATTGAACTTCTCCTCGCTCAATCCGTGAAAGGTGCTGTTGACTTATTCCAAAGGCTTTTGCCAATTCGCATCCTGACAGCAAAGAACGTTTTCTTAAAAATTTAATCTCTCGGCCTAAAATCTTATTTATGTCCATAAAAATACCAACATAAGGTTTTAAAAAATACCAAGATAAAATAACCAATTGTTTTAATTATATTTTTTACATGAAAACAACATTACTCTTTTTACTCTCACCTACTGATATCTCTTAACATATACATCTACCCATAACTAAAACAATCCAAATAAGAGTAGCAATACTCTATTTATGAGAACTTTACGCTTTTAATAGAATTCTTTTAAGCCAACAAAATGATAAATTAATCACCCATTATGATAATTAACAAAATGATAAAATTAGACCAAAAAAGCAAAAGATAAATAATAACAATTAACATCTTTAACATAAAAAAACACCAAAAATGTTAAAACAACCTTTTTACTTAATATAAAATTCCCAAAAAAGATAAAGATATATGGAGGATCTAAAAACTCTCTAAAATAAATAGGAAAAAATAAAGTAACAAATACCTCACAGAAAAATAATGCAATATGATAAAAAATAACCCAATTAGATAATTAAATCTAAAAACGTTATTTTTTAATTTATTTATTTCCATCAACATGATAATAATTTATTTACAAAAGCTTATAAATTAATAATTTTGTTTATTGTTAAATATACAAACAAAAATAAACCATTTAATATTAGATTAGGAAGCAAAAGAATTTAATATGAATGCCTATATAGATAATACTTTAAAATTTAAAAACATTATTTTCTCTAACCACATTCTTTTGTTAATTAGAAAAGATTGTGAAATATCCATAACAAAAGATAATGTTAAATATCAAATAGATAACGACAGTATCGTTTTTATAAAAAAAAATTCAGCATTAGATATTATCTTAGGAAAAAATAAAATGCCTGAATTTATATTTTTATCTCATGAAGTTATGATGGAAGTATTAAAAATTACTATTAACAATAAAAAAGAGGAAGTTACTCAAGATAATAATAAAGATAGCTTTATAAAACAAGCAAATCATGAAGATATTCTATTTTTCAATAGATTAAAAAATAAATTTAATGATGAAGTCATTACAAATAACAAAACTTCGCTTAGTCAGATACTAAAAATCGCATATTTACTGTTAAACTTTGATATACCTAACCTTATATTAAAATCAAAACCAGAATTAACATCAGTAAAAGTAAAAGATATTATTATTAGTGACTTACAACATAGCTGGTCTCTAAAAGAGATTAGTAGTAAATTATTTATTAGTGAGTCTTCATTACGAAAAAAACTTGAAGCAGAAAAAACTAATTTTATGACTTTATTAACAACGGTAAGAATGGCACACGCAATGAATCTTCTGGCTACAACAAATTTAACAATAGGACAGATATCTTCATTGTCTGGGTATAAAAATACTTCCTATTTTATTAAAAAATTCAAGAAGTATTATAAAAGCTCTCCGAAAAAACTTAAATGTCTAAATTATAGGGATAAGATAATTTAAAGAACAAATGTTTTTATCTAATTTACCTGAATTAAATATTTCTATATCATAGCCATCTCTTCTCTTGGCTTGCAATAGCGGTAATTCTCTCATATAGATAATATTGGATAAAATCATATAATCTTCCCAAGAGCCTAAAAATGAAAATAGATAATACTTTAGACCTTCTTTATTAAAGGAAAAATTATAATCATGAATATATTTTATATTATATTTTACAGTAATTTTATTTTTAACTTTACTACTAAGGAAATAATTATAAGATACACACAAATTATCATTTGATGAATCAACAAGACTTTTTATTATTTCAATCTGTTTTTTATTTTTATAGCCTAGCCCCTCTATTGCAATATTTGACTTAAAGTCAAAAGGAATAGAAATATCAAAAAACTTAAAATCATCAGAATTATTATCAAGCAATCTATCTTTTGATAAATAAATTAACTGACAATTTATTTTTTTAAAATCAAATACTTTATGTTGAGGTCGATAATATCTAAAATCCCAAAATTTACTTTTTCTATAAAATTCAGGCGTTACCTTAAAATATCGTTTAAAAGCTCTTGAAAAATTCTGCTGAGAAGTAAAAGAGTAATCATTAGATATTTCTGATATAGAATACCGAGTTAATTTAAGCAAAATAGCTGACATAGATAACTTTCTAGACAAAATATATTTAGCAATAGTTGATTTTGTTTTATGCAGAAATAGATCTTGAAAATATCTTTGACTATAACCAGATTTTTTTATTACATCTATTGTTGAAATTGGTTTAG
>NZ_CAWPAV010000057.1:0-14136 GCF_963885725.1 Proteus sp. G4380 | reverse complement strand
GTATAAATTTACAGGGTGGATAAATAAACATGGATAAGCAAAAAAGAACCTTCAAGCCAGTGTCAATTGATAGTGAAATAATAGAGCGCGTCAAAAAGTTTAAAGAAAAACAGGGTGAAAAAGATTTTTTCATTCAACGAGCACCTATTAGTCAATTAATTCAAGGGTTACTAATTAATGCCTTACATAACGAGGGATTCTAATGGAAAAATTACAACGGTTAGCAAGCACTATAGCCCAGATTTATGTTGATAATTTAAAAGCTGAAACAGGAGAAACATTAGTAACTTATAACGGTATCACAGGTAAAGTTACCCCTGAATTACTGGCCGCTGGGTTGTTTGATAATGCGGTATTTGCGGTTAAAGCGGATGGAGAAGAGATTGACGTTGAAGGTAAGGCGTATGATTTGCTATCCCCGTTAATTAACTTATCAACAAAGCCTTACTCCCTAACGGAACAGGCATATAAATTGATTAATTTTCTAAATGTGCAGGCACTAAAAGCAGGAAGCACTTTATCAACCTTATCAGTTGTACATTAATCACAGGGAGAAAATTATGTATCATGGCGAAGGTTACACAGTATATGTAGATGCCGATACGGCTGGCCTTCTTGAGGCTAACCGTGAAATCGAAAAAGCAAGAAGAAAAATAAATGATTTAGGCAATGAAGCAAACACCACAAGCAAATCATTTACTCAATTCAATAAATCAGCAATCGCGGTTTCCAGTGCGTTAAAAATGCCTGAAATAAACCGCTTATCGCGTCAAATGAGTGAATTGGCGGGGCAAATTGGCGCTGCTTCAATGGCAACAGATAAGGCAACGACTGTTAACGCGCGTTTTACAGGTGTGATTAGCAATGTGTCTGGGCTACTAGGGGCGGGATATGTTTCTAATATTGGTAGCGCTACTGTTTCGCTCTTGCAACATACTCAAGGGGCAATTAATGCCACACAAGCCGAGGTTTTACATACTCGCGCTATTCAAATGAAGGCTCAGGCATTGCAAGCTGCTGCCTCCCAAGAAGTGATTAACGCCAAAAATCTTAAAGCATCAACACAAGCAGAGCTAAAAGCAGCTCAGGCAGCGTTAGAACACGTTTATTCATTAGAAGGCTCTAATGATATCAAGCAGCGTAATTTAGAGTCACTGAGGGCACGACAGGCAGCAGTGCTCAAGGATGCTGAAATAACTTATCAAATGACTGCGAGTGAAGAAAATTTACAGCGAGTGACTAAAGCCAGTAATGCGCTACATGCTACGGAAACTAAAATAAAAACGCACTTAGCTACAACCGGAAAAGAAATTGCGCTTGTTGAGGCTAGAGTCGCTAAAGCAAAAGAAGCAGAAACACTAGCAACTCAAAAATTAAATGCGGCATTAGCATTAGAGCAAAAAGCGAAAGCCACATTAGCCACTACAACAGACGCGGTGACCGTAGCTAATGGTCGCGCAGCCCAAGCGGCTAGAAGTCAATCTATTGCTATGCAAGGATTGCGAGGTGTTGTGGGGTTATTAGGTGGCCCAACGGGTGTTTTTATGTTGGCTACTGCTGGCGTGTATGCGCTATATAACGCGATGAATGATGACACCGCAACGAAAGAGTTTAATGACAGAGTAGATCAGTGGATTGATAAAATTGACGAACTGTCAGCCAAACAGGCTCGCGCTGTGGCTAACCGCTTAGGCGAGAAAATAGCGGAAACAACCACAGAGTTAGATGGGCAAAAAGAAAGTCTTGAAGCTGTAAATAAGAAGTTGCGAGATCATAGAGAAGAGCTTGGTAGAATTAAACAAGCAGCTAATAAGCTTAAAGAGCAAGATGGGGAAATAGGTGCTACTTATACGCTAGATAGCTATGTTGACGCAATCAGGGAACTAACCAAGAAACAGCAGCAGTATGAGCTACTTATTTCCGAGGGTGAGCAGAATATTCGTCGCTGGACGGTATCACAAGGTAAAGCCGCTAATATTGCAAAAGAGAGAGCAAAACAAACAGACGAACTCAGCAGAGCGGAATTAATTTATCAACGCCAAGCTAAAGGGATAGTTGATGCTAACCAACAATTAGCTAGATCACTAGAGCTAGGCAGTGACGCAGCCGTTAAGAAAGAACAAGCCATCAAAGAGTTAGAAAAGGCTTTAATTGCTGATGGTTTTGTTAAAGACTCCGAGTTATTTAAACAAAAAATACAAGAGTTAACGGATGAACTTGATAAGAAGGCAAGTTTAAACCTTGCTAACTCTCTTGCTGAGATAGAGCAACGAACACAAGCCCTCACTATTGGCATGAAAGACGGTAAGCCTGCACTGGATGAATACAATGCCTCGTTATTGCTTATGCAAATGGGGATAAAAAAAGGTTCGGCTACCTACAATACCGAACTCCCGAAAGCGATAGAGGCAATACGCAATTTACGTGAAGCTCAAGAAGCCGCACTAAATAGCAAATCAAATGCTAACAAGTCGTTGAAAGCGATTAATAAGGCAAATGATGCCATTAAAAAACAACAGCAACAGACTGAGACGTTAAGAAAAGAATTTGAATTATTGAGTTCTGGCGCAGCTAACGTAAATAGAGAGATGGCTATTTTTAACGCTGTTCAAAGTCTGGGTGCTGATGCGACAGACAAGCAAAAGAAAGCTATTGCTAAAGAAGCCGCCGAAGTTTTTGACCTCAAACAAAAAGTCGATGACTTTATTAAGTCGCAAGAAATTACTCCAGAGTTAAAACTTGCAAGAGCATTTAGACAAGAATCTGAAGAGCTTAAACGCATGTTTGATAATGATTTCATTGATGAAGAAACGTTTAAGGCGTTAGGCAATAAAGCAATGAAGGCATTTGATGCTGGAATGGCTGAAATAAAAATAAACGCGGTTATTGACCCAATAACTGAAGCCAAAGGGCAATACGACCCGATACAAGCACTGGCTAACGAACACGCTAAGAAACTTGAGATGATCCGCCAATTCGAAACAGAAAAAGGCGCTATTACTCAGCGTGGCTTAGAGTTAATGAATGCCGCTAATACTCAATATGAGCAAGACCGGTTAAATGCTCAATGGGAGATATGGCGCAATCAAAGCCAAGCTAATCAATTCTTAGCTGATGGGTTGGACGCATTAGGACAACGCTCTACTAACGTACTCACAGGGCTATTAACTCAAACACAATCCCTTAACGATGCTTTCCGTAATGTCGCCTTAACCATCGTAGACCAAGCCGTTGGCGCTCTGGTTCAAATGGGTATGCAACAAGTTAAGAATATGATTATGGGTGAAAGTATGGCGACAGCCGCTCAAGCATCTGCATTGGCTCAGGCAGCGGCAGCACAAGCGGCTTGGGCACCAGCGGCGTTAAGCGCATCAATAGCCACATTAGGCGCAGCAGTAGCAACGGGAACATCATCATATACGGCGGCTATGGCGGCTAGTAAAACGATGGGACTGATTGCAGGCGCTCGTAAAAATGGTGGCCCCGTAAATGCTGGCTCTATGTATCGAGTGGGTGAAGGTGGTAAGCCTGAGATATTCAAAGCATCTAATGGTAGTCAGTACATGATACCGGGCGATAATGGTCGAGTTATTAGTAATCGACAAATGGGTAAAGGTGGTAACGATGTCAGCATGGGTGATATGAACTTTACATTCCAAGTTCAAGCACCTAATGGCATCACTCAAAAGGAAGCACAACAGATACAGCAAATGGTGAGAGGTACGGTTTATGACGTACTTGGTAACGAAATGCGTAGCGGTGGTGCTTTGGAAAAAGTAAGAAAGTGGTAATTAAAAGCGTGGATAAAAACCATAATAGGGCAGATTTCTGCCCTTTATAGTATTGAAGGGTACATAATGATAAAGATAAAAGTATCTAAAAGGAAAGGTCGCAATCAATCATTTCTACAATATTGCCAGCATGTAGATCAACGAGTATCACGGGCTATGCAACGGTTTCTTTTCGATGTTGGAGCACAATCCGCAATTTATACGCCTATCGATACATCAACATTGATTAATAGTCAGTTTAGGGATGTTACTGTTAATGGTACAAAAATAACGGGACGTATTGGTTACTCCGCCAGCTATGCCGTTTATGTGCATGATCCGAAAGTTAAGCAGAAATTTAAACGACCAACAGCTAAAAAAGAGTTCTTGAAAAAAGCGGTCGAGGAAACGCTACCTAATTTAACTAAGTATATTCATGAAGAATTGAAGAGTTAGCTTTCATACTTTCGTGAACAGTACGCGCGTAAGTGAAATGACTTTTCGGGCACGTTAAGAACACGATTTATACATCCCACAGGAAATAGTTTTCGGACATCGTAACGGGAGTTTTCGGACACGTTAGGAAGGCTGTAAATATAGGCTGATAGCGACAAATATAGACATTAAATCTTAACAAATCTTAACGTTTTTCTAATGCCTAGATCCTAAGTTTTCCTAAGGTTATTTCATGTGAAGCCTTAAGGTTTCTTAAAGGTAAATGCTAACATTTGATAACGTTTCAGATGATAAGGATTGATAAGGTAAATTGCGCACAGAAAATTGCGCACTGCGCAGGGTAAGAACTTACTCAAAGCCAGTCATAGTAATGGTTAATGTAATCCATGCACAAATTTATATGTATAGAAATGTTAAGGTAAATTGCGCATTCAATGCTAAGATTTGCTAAGTTTTTTCACAATGAATGCTCAGTGATATGAAGGTAGTTAGCTAATCAGCTTGTCAGTAATATCTTTATGACGCTTCCACGCTGAATAGATATCTTTATCCCACGCTTTACCTGCCTTAGTTTGATAGCCTGCCTCATTAATTCGTTCAGCAATAATGCGCCCATTGGTTACACCCTCAGACAGCACAGAATTAACCACAGAAACAACAGCAGACTCATTATAGGTATACGGTGGGATATCTGCTTTACCAGCAATTAAAGATGCGACAGACGATTCTAGGCGTTCCACCAGCGACAGTATGCGAGCGTCAGGATTACTGTCTGGGCGGTTTAGCTTCTCCTTGATAGCAGAGACTATCCATGCTGTTTTATCGCTACCAGAGTTCAATACAGCATCATTAAACAGGGTTTGTAGTTCAGCAGGGAGACGAAAGGCAATAAGATTAGATTTACTCATGATAATAGTCCGTTATTAACTCAGTGAGCGCTTATTATATCAGTGTATAACACTGTTATACAGATTAGAAAATGTATCATTGCTAGTGGATTTGGCGGGTAATTCTATAACTTAAAGTTAAGGTAACTTACTGTAAAACAAGCAAAGCGTATTCTTGCGCCTTGTAACTGATTGAATACATAGCAAAGCTCAAAAATGAGTGCTGTACTGTGGTGATTATCGCCATAGTCGGAAAGGGTAACAGTTGAAATGCTACCCTTGGTATCAAAACCACAAATTAGTGATTTTAGCTAAAGTAGCTAAATATTAGCCAATACAGCTAACCACATAAACATAGTGGCACTATGATGATCCGTTGGCTTTCAAACGTGAGGTATCCACTAAGGTATCCACCGAAAAGGCTATATTTTACTGGATACTTTACCCACTAAATGTTGACAATTGTTAACATCAGAACCTGACAAAACCTGACATCGTTTACTTATTTTAGGTATGCAATAAATACGTATTTAATTCTCGCAATCCACTATAATTAAATAAAATCATGGTATTACATAAAGGTATGCAGAATAGTGCGCATTGAAATGATATTATTCGCATCGGTAACTATTTGATTATCCCGAGGCCGTCACTTTGGGGCGTACTGAAATAGCGTATTTCAATCTGCTAACGTGGTTGCCATTTTGATGGTTGCCACTTTGGTTGCCAGCAAAACGGCATATTTTACGCTAGTGGATTGATAACCTTTGATTGTTCCAATTCAGCACAATCAAGGTATGGCGGAAATAACCACTCCTTTGAGGTATAGCCATGTTACAACGAGAAGCAATAGAAGCCGTTATGATGGAGTTAGCCCACCAGCAAGGGCATTCACTCAATGGGCGTGATCGGTTAGCGATTAGAACAGGTGTAGCACAGACAATACAGGCTAAAGAACGTCACAGACGAAGAATGACAGCACCTACCTACCAATGGACGAAGCCAGCACCAAAAAGATAATAGGTCGCCTTGAAATTAAGGGGACGTGAGGCTCTGAAATCGGAGGCTCGTCACTGGCTGGCAATATTCTAATAATGGTTACGAGGTAAAAGTAACCACAATGCAAATAAGCACTCTGAATAAATATCAATAAGTTACTGCCTATTGCCATTGGTCACTGAAACGATGACCAATGAGCGTTAATCTGGTTTTGTGACAGAATTAAGCATAATCAACAGGTTATATCTACATACGGGATAATCCCGTATCATCATGGATAAATTGACGTTTAGAGCACCCCTATAAGTTGGAATTATTATCCGATCTTCCAGAGTCCCATTAGCATTTTATTTTAACTAATGGCTTATATTGTGATGGTATCAAGATGAATAAACCAAAAATGAGAAAAGCAAAGTTAATCAAGATCACCACATCAGGAACGGTAATAAAAGCCCCTGAACGAGTCAAAACAGCCACAGGTAAAGTTATGGCCACAATGACTATTCAGGCTGAAAGTGGCAAGCGTAGTCCGTACCCATTAAAGATAGTGGCATTCGATATTAACGCGCTGGAGCTAATGACCTGCCAGAAAGGAAATAAAGTCACGGCCACAGGTCGCTATGAATGGTTTAATGGTTATCAGCTAACAGGGGCGCAGATAGTTGCTGGTTAGTAAAACTTAGTATCAATAAGCTGATTTGAAATCGGTAAAGCTAAAGAGGACATTTTACCTCTTTAAACTAACCCATAATTAGTTACCTACCTTTAACCGACCCTCTTTAAGATGACCAGTTCAACTAACCAAAAAATATCGAGGTAGTTCGAATATAGCCACCAGCCTACCTATTCTGTTTTGTACACCTCATATTGAGGTGCGCAAATTAACCACACCTTTTAAAGAGGGTAGCCTATCGGATGAAAAATACTTTTCGGTTGCTATCGTTCCGTTTGAAACGGAGGCGGTAAAAAACGCGGTGAGATTACGGTGAGGGTTATTTCTGGTTGGTGTTTCATTATCTGCAATAAAATCACTATTAATGATATTTATGCAACACTAGTAGCTTTGGGAAAACTGAAGCCTGAACCTCTTAACTTTTGAGTCACAAAATAAAAAGGGGGCATAATTGGGGGCATGATACAAAATTGAATGAAATTAAGATGTTTATAATCAATATCATATCTCTTTATATTGAATCCTGTAGGGGCCATTTAAAATCAACACCTTATGCGATTTTTAAAAAATCTGCGAGATATGCGGGTCAAGTAACGGGTCAAATTAGCATTACCATTTTTCACTTCTAACCCACTCTTCATAGACATGTTCAGGCCAATCTAAAAATGTGCCGGCTTTCGTTTTTTGTGGTCTTGGAAACTCCTTTCTCTTTGCATACATTCTCCATAACGTAGTTTTACTTTTCTCTGTCAATTAAATTGGGCTGTGTTGATAACAGTATTGAAACGCCACTCGACGTTAATAAACAGTCACTTATTTGGAACGACTCTGCAGTTATAGAGGACGGTTCTATTCTCGTGAGAATACGTGAGATAGAAGAAGCACAGAAAGCGGAAAAAATGCAGACAGAAAGAAGAGGAAGAAAGCTAGGATAGCATAAATAACATTCATTCATATTAATATAAAAAGATAATCACAATATAATAAATCTTTATATTGTGATTATCAATTATTCTAAAAATTAGACACCAAAGTTAAAAGTGAGAACAGCCTCCCTGATAAAATCTA
This sequence comes from Proteus sp. G4380, assembly GCF_963885725.1. Classification (NCBI taxonomy): domain Bacteria; kingdom Pseudomonadati; phylum Pseudomonadota; class Gammaproteobacteria; order Enterobacterales; family Morganellaceae; genus Proteus; species Proteus sp. G4380. The sequence continues at coordinate 6,283 of NZ_CAWPAV010000057.1, read as the reverse complement.
AACCATTAGATAAATCTATTCCTTTTTAGAGGATAAATAACAAAGCAATATTATATAATACACCTTCTGTTTATTTATTTAATGTTAAAAGAATATGTATTTTTAATATGTCTAATTAAGACTTTCTTAAAGTGAGTTTATTTTACTATCCGATATTCTTTAAAAGAAAGAATTAAAAATAGAGTGTTAACTTAGATGTGTTAAGTGTGGGTTTTATATTGATTAAATAAGACGTGTAATTAGATACTCTTATTTTGATGGTTTTATATTGCCATATAAATATAATTAAATTAACAAAATTTAGAGCACTTATCTTTAATAAAATCCTCTTCTTTATTTTTTGCTTGCTATAAGCCCTTGTGATGGTTAAATAGAATTGTAAATTTTTTTTTAATTATCATAAGGGCTTTTTGATGAAAAAAATATTTATGGTTGCCGTTATATCTTCCTTATTAGTTGGCTGTAAGGTTGATTTAGAAACGAAAATAAATACAGATAACTTATTGTCTAGTGAGCAAAATATTGTTAAAGGAAATATTAATTTCGAAGTCTCTTCATGTAATGATTTTGAAGACTCAAGGAAAGAGTCTAAATCATTGATAGAATTAAAAAATAAAGTTCCTGAGATTTTCAGAGATGCGGAATATGTTGAATGTTATAAGCAAAAACTTAATTCATTCGCCCATTTCTCAATACCTGTTGGTGTTGGCAAGGTTGAAGACGGCCAAAACACTGTTGATACGGATCTAATGGTCTTCTCTTACAAAGAGATATTGGCGGGGGTTTATGCTTCAGAAGGGGTAATTAAAAGGATCAAGCAAGCAGAAAAAAATTCACATCAAAAGATGGATTTTAGTATCAGCATTATTCTTATGCCCGGTAACGTGAAAATGGATAAGGTAGTTGCGTTAGGCGTGACATTTACAGGAGATACATCTAAAAATGATCCAGTATTAATAAGCAGAATTAAATTTGGCAATAAACCACTGACTTTTAAATTATCAGATGTGTCAGTAAACCAATTAATGCAATACGGTATGGTTCCATTCTTAGTAACTCCTGAATATTTCACACTATATAAGTAACAGATATATCATCATATTAAAGCCCTTTAACGGTGAGTTGGGGCTTAATTATGATGAGTAAATAGTTAGTCATTGACAAGTTGGCATTGGAATTAAAATAGTTTTTGGACACCTTAGAAAACCCATAAAGACGGTCTAAAAAATTGATATACAGAACATCAATAACGCACTGTGCACTGATAACGGGTTATTAGTCGCCAATCAATGAGGTAAAAATCTTCTGATAAATTGCACGTACAAGGCTCTGTTTTTTCAGGTTATAATCTTGAGTCGTCTTTACATTATGCTTAGCAAGCTGTTTAATCGCCGCATAATTGGCTAAATCATCAGGATGTGTTGTTAACCATTGCTTGAATAATAGGTGGCGCCAATGTTCGGGACAATTTTTTCCAAATACATGTAAGTTAACCATCGGATTACTCAGTTTAAGCATACGGTGCTGATACCATGAAGGCTCACGAATAATGAGTTCATAGCCCAATGCTTCTAATTGAGGAATATAAGATGATTCATCTTTAGGATTTTCTATAATTAAATCGATATCGATTATTGGCTTAGTAGCCAATCCTGCAACCGCAGTAGATCCTATGTGCTCAATTGATAATGCTATATCTGACAATGCATTCTGAATTAACGATTTTTGTTCATTAAATTGTATAAGCCAATTAGGATTATGGGGGACAATTTCAATGTGTATTTGGGCAGGTTTCCCTTTAACCCAAGGGTTTTCCGTCGGATCACCTTCTTCAAAAGTGCAAATATCCATTTTTTGTTGTGGTGTAAATTGATCTTTAAACATGACAATATCTAATCCCATAAAATATCAAAATTAACATGTTAGGTAATGATGTTACTATTATCACTTTTACCTAAGAGCTGTAAATCGATAGTTTATTAATATTGACATAAAAAGATAATCACAATACAAAAATTAATTTCATTATATTGTGATTATCAATTATTTTTTAGGTTTAGACACCAAAGTTAAAAGTGAGAACAGCCTCGCCGATAAAATCTAATCCGTTAGAAATATCTATGCCTTTTTTATTTAATGAATCTTTAGATAAAATAAATGCAGAAGATGCTTTCCCTGCTGAAATGCTGGTAGAAAAAATCTGACCTGGCATTAAATCTAAACTATTTTTATCTACATTTTCTTGTTGTTTTGTCGTCCAACCATTAGTGACTTCTTTAACTATAACAGTTTTATTATCTGAAAAACCTACCGTTGCATCATTTGCCCGGCTAATAAATGCGGGTTTTCCGTCTACAGTCACATTGTACCAAACGAATAGTATTCCCCCCACGGAAGTGTCTACCTGGTCTTTATTAACCAGGTGAAATATCCCACTAGCTTTAGTTTTACTGGTTTGATCAAGATCAAGCTGACTGTTTACATAAGTATCAGTGGCTTTAAATGTAAGATAAGTGTTTGCATCGCATTCAATAGTGACGTTAGTCGAGGTTGTATTATGAGGATATATATAATTTGATGATTTAGGGATCAACGATGGACTAATTTTACCTAAATCAAAAATAACATCACTTTGTGTTGCGCCATTAATAGTACAAGTTGGTGGTTTGATATCACCATTGATTTTCAAATTAGCGATAGGCGTTTTAGCCAATACTGGCGTTGATATTACAGTCAGCATAACAAGACTGAGTAATGTTTTTTTCATATAATTATTCCTTTTTATAAAGTAGACAACAAACTAATATACATATGATACACCTTTTATTTATTTAATTAATAATGAGTAAGTATATATTTCTAATTTCTCTAATTAAGACTTTCTTAATTTGATGTTATTTTAATAGTAGGTTTCATTTAAATAATTCAAGTTGAACTTTTTATTTTTAATAGGTTGGATGTGGCAGTGAAATTATGATAAATAACGTATCTTATTTTGATTTTCTTATTTGAACTCTATGATCTTCCTATCAATATTTAATTAAATTAATAATTCATTTAAATAGAACTCGATAATAAGTATTTATTATAGGCATAATAGATAGCGAGATTATGCCACAATAATGTATAACTCATATATGATTTGACGTATGTGTTTGATGGGGGTATTTTTAAGCTAAAGATCGTAAAGGGGGATACATGAAACCATTACAACTGTTTAAAATTTTAGGTGATCAAACCAGACTAGATATCGTATTGCTTTTAAAAGCATCTGGTGAGCTATGTGTTTGTGATATCTATACTGCGTTAAATTTATCGCAACCCAAGACATCTCGGCACTTAGCTATGCTGAGAGAGTCGGGTCTTTTGCTCGATTCGAAGCAAGGCAAATGGGTTCATTATCGATTATCTCCTGTATTACTGCCGTGGGTGAAAAGTATCATTGATATAACTTATACCACAGAGAAAAATAGAGTTGCAGATTTACTCAAGATCCTAGAGAAAAAAGAGTCTGGTCATCGTTGTTCTGTGTAAAAAATTTAACTAAATATATTCGAAAAAAAATATATGATTAGGTGTGTGTGAATGCACCTTTTAAACGAGGTTGTTATGTTTGTTGCTGCATTAATTTTTGTTTTAACGATCACCTTGGTTATCTGGCAGCCGAAAGGGTTGGGTATTGGTTGGAGTGCAACGGCCGGCGCTATATTGGCACTCCTTTTTGGGGTGATCAGTTTTCAAGATATTCCGACTGTTTGGAACATTGTGTGGAATGCCACAGCGACATTTGTTGCAGTAATTATTATTAGCCTACTTTTAGATGAAAGTGGCTTTTTTGAATGGGCGGCATTACATGTTGCCAAGTGGGGGGGTGGGAAAGGAAGATTACTATTCAGTTATATCGTGCTACTTGGTGCAATGGTTGCTGCTTTATTTGCTAATGATGGTGCAGCATTGATACTAACACCTATTGTGATTGCGATGTTACTTGCACTTGGTTTCAATAAAGGTACGACATTAGCCTTTGTTATGGCAGCTGGGTTTATCGCAGACACAGCGAGCTTGCCGCTGATTGTTTCGAACCTCGTGAATATCGTTTCTGCGGACTTCTTTAATATTGGATTTACTGAATATGCATCAATTATGGTGCCAGTCGATATTGCGGGAATTGTTGCAACGCTTGTGATGCTACATTGGTTTTTCCGTAAAGATATTCCTAACCAATATGATGTTAAAAAACTGAGTGAGCCAGCTTTAGCTATTAAGGATATGACTACGTTTAAAGCAGGTTGGCTTGTATTGTTGTTATTGCTCATTGGTTTTTTTATTTTAGAGCCATTAGGTATTCCTGTTAGTGCAATAGCGGCAATTGGCGCTTTAATTCTTTGGGTAATTGCAGCCAAAGGCCGTACGATTAATACTAAAAAAGTGTTGCGTGGCGCACCGTGGCAAATCGTTATTTTCTCTTTAGGTATGTACTTGGTGGTTTATGGTTTAAGAAATGCAGGATTAACTAATTATCTTTCTGAAATACTTAATTACCTTGCTGATAAAGGGTTATGGATAGCAACAATTGGTACGGGATTTATTACCGCCTTTTTATCATCAATAATGAATAATATGCCAACGGTATTAATTGGTGCTCTATCCATTGAAGGAAGTGACGCGACAGGGGTAATTCAACAAGCGATGATTTATGCCAATGTGATTGGTGCTGATTTGGGGCCAAAAATTACACCAATAGGTAGCTTGGCAACACTATTGTGGCTACATGTTTTATCACAAAAAAATATGACGATCACATGGGGATATTATTTCAAAACAGGGATCATCATGACTATCCCTGTGCTCATTGTTACACTCGTTGCTTTAGTGCTTCGGCTTTCACTGTGTAATTAAGAGCAACACAGTGATTATCACCTGTTAAATTGTAACGTTTTGCTCTATCAACTTGTTTTGATTCGTAATAGTGGCGTTGCCAAATGATAAATAATCATCGGTTCAACGCCACTTATTAAATATAGTATTTTTAGAACTCAATTATTTTTGTACCAATCAATGTCGCTTTTCCACCAACTTGAACGCGAGTGACGTTTTTTGCTGTCGAATCAATAAATACGTCAATTAAAGAAGAGCATTGCATTGCTCTACCTTGTTCGAACAAAAATTGCCTTTTGTTTGGCAAAAGGTGATGAACAAGATAACACCCTAAAGCACCGCTCGAGCTACCTGTGGCTGATTCTTCGTTAATGCCATAGCGTGGTGCAAAGTTTCGGCAGTGGGCAGTAATATTTTGATCATGACTAAGTTCAAAGACATGAAAGCCGATAGTATCAAATTTATGGCTTAAAGCAGCGATAGCTTGATAGTCAGGCTGTAAGGCATCTAAATAGCCAAATTGTACGGGAACAAAAATATCGTTTAATCCTGTTGAGACAATCTCTATTGGTAAATCTGTCTTTTCTATCACTTCAGGTAGAATGCCCAGCGCCTTTGCGACATCGTTAACACAAGGCCCCTTACGGGTAATAGGAAGCGTTTGTTCCATCACAATATTATCGTGATTAATGGTAACGGTTAAAATTCCTGCCTTGGTTTTTTGGCTATAATCGCCAGGTTTGAGTAACTTAAGCGATGACAGAGTGAAAAAAACCGCTAATGTTGCATGCCCACAAAAATCAACTTCTCCTTCAGCAGTAAAAAAATCTACTTTAAAATCAGTGTCATCACCCGAATAGACAAATGCCGTTTCAGAAAATCCAACTTGTTGAGCAATGGCGATTTTTTGTTCTGTCGTTAGCTTGGGAGGATTGAGGACGACTCCGGCAGGGTTGCCACCGCAATGATCACGAGTAAATGAGTTTACCAAGTATACCTTGATACTGTTTTTCATTGATTGTGCGACTTGATTTTGCATTTACTCACCGTGTTTGAGGCTAACCGATTGATTTATAGTTGTTAAATAATGGGATAGCAGTACTTAATAGATAATTAATTTTGATGATGGGTAGGGCGTTATTTTTTAAGCAATTTGAATTATATAAATATCTAGTCTGAAAGAACAACACACTATTGAAATAAGCATCAATACGCATCTCTAAAATAGAGGAAAAGATTAACATTATTCCAACGTTATTTATCTGCCTGAATATTCTTTGATCAAAAAGTGCGTTAATAGATGAAATTATATTAACACCGCTATGATAAAAAACGCCATGATAATAGCTTTTTTAGTGAAAAATTTTGTATCAATGGTTATTTTTCTATCAGTTATTATAAACTT
>NZ_CAWPAV010000056.1:0-19270 GCF_963885725.1 Proteus sp. G4380 | reverse complement strand
GTTGGGTAGGGGAGCGTTCTGTAAGCCTGCGAAGGTGTACTGTGAGGTATGCTGGAGGTATCAGAAGTGCGAATGCTGACATAAGTAACGATAATGCGGGTGAAAAACCCGCACGCCGGAAGACCAAGGGTTCCTGTCCAACGTTAATCGGGGCAGGGTGAGTCGACCCCTAAGGCGAGGCTGAAAAGCGTAGTCGATGGGAAACGGGTTAATATTCCCGTACTGGTGGTAACTGCGATGGGGGAACGGAGAAGGCTAGGTTGTCCGGGCGACGGTCGTCCCGGTTCAAGCAGGTAGGCAGAGTGATTAGGCAAATCCGGTCACTTAATGCTGAGATGTGATGACGAACCACCAAGGTGGTGAAGCAATTGATGCCCCGCTTCCAGGAAAAGCCTCTAAGCTTCAGGTTACCAACAATCGTACCCCAAACCGACACAGGTGGTCAGGTAGAGAATACTCAGGCGCTTGAGAGAACTCGGGTGAAGGAACTAGGCAAAATGGTGCCGTAACTTCGGGAGAAGGCACGCTGGCGGTAGGTAAAGTCCCTCGCGGACGGCGCTGAAGCCAGTCGAAGATACCAGCTGGCTGCAACTGTTTATTAAAAACACAGCACTGTGCAAACACGAAAGTGGACGTATACGGTGTGACGCCTGCCCGGTGCTGGAAGGTTAATTGATGGGGTCAGCCGTAAGGCGAAGCTCCTGATCGAAGCCCCAGTAAACGGCGGCCGTAACTATAACGGTCCTAAGGTAGCGAAATTCCTTGTCGGGTAAGTTCCGACCTGCACGAATGGCGTAATGATGGCCAGGCTGTCTCCACCCGAGACTCAGTGAAATTGAACTCGCTGTGAAGATGCAGTGTACCCGCGGCAAGACGGAAAGACCCCGTGAACCTTTACTATAGCTTGACACTGAACATTGAGCCTTGATGTGTAGGATAGGTGGGAGGCTTTGAAGTGTGGACGCCAGTCTGCATGGAGCCAACCTTGAAATACCACCCTTTAACGTTTGATGTTCTAACCTAGGCCCATAAACTGGGTCGGGGACCGTGTCTGGTGGGTAGTTTGACTGGGGCGGTCTCCTCCTAAAGAGTAACGGAGGAGCACGAAGGTTGGCTAAGCATGGTCGGACATCATGCGGTTAGTGCAAAGGCATAAGCCAGCTTGACTGCGAGAGTGACGGCTCGAGCAGGTACGAAAGTAGGTCTTAGTGATCCGGTGGTTCTGAATGGAAGGGCCATCGCTCAACGGATAAAAGGTACTCCGGGGATAACAGGCTGATACCGCCCAAGAGTTCATATCGACGGCGGTGTTTGGCACCTCGATGTCGGCTCATCACATCCTGGGGCTGAAGTAGGTCCCAAGGGTATGGCTGTTCGCCATTTAAAGTGGTACGCGAGCTGGGTTTAGAACGTCGTGAGACAGTTCGGTCCCTATCTGCCGTGGGCGTTGGAAGATTGAGAGGGGTTGCTCCTAGTACGAGAGGACCGGAGTGAACGCACCACTGGTGTTCGGGTTGTCATGCCAATGGCATTGCCCGGTAGCTAAGTGCGGAAGAGATAACCGCTGAAAGCATCTAAGCGGGAAACTTGCCTCGAGATGAGTCTTCCCTGTCGCTTTAAGCGACCTAAAGGAACGTTTAAGACTAAGACGTTGATAGGCTGGGTGTGTAAGCGTAGCGATACGTTGAGCTAACCAGTACTAATGAACCGTGAGGCTTAACCTGACAACACCGAAAGTGTTTTGTCAGAGAGACGAAACGATAAAGTCAGCTTGTTCAAGATTGAATTACTGGTTATAGACTGTGATAACAGAAGATAACGGGTAATAAAACGAATTTGCTTGGCGGCCATAGCGCGGTGGTCCCACCTGATCCCATGCCGAACTCAGAAGTGAAACGCCGTAGCGCCGATGGTAGTGTGGGGTCTCCCCATGTGAGAGTAGGGAACTGCCAAGCATTAAATAAGACGAGAAAGCCAACCCTCTGGGTTGGCTTTTTTGCGTTTAGAAGATCGTATTTTACCTTGAGTCATGCTAACACTTTTTTATAGTTAAGTATCAATTTCAATAAGAGAGCAACTAAGTAATATTTTTACTCCATCGAGTAAACTGCTCTATACCAAGAGCCATTAATATATGGCAGAACCATGCACTATAGTTTTCAGGATGTTTTTCTACATCATGATAAAGCTCGTTTAATGAAATCCAACGATGATCCATAACTTCATCGGGATGACACTGTGGTGTTTTATCACTAAAGCCTAAAAAAAGATGATCAAACTCATGCTCAATAAGATCATCCGTGACTTTCTCATTATATAAAATCGTACCAATAGGTTGCATATCACACTGCATACCTAATTCTTCATTTAAACGCCGATGTATTGCTTGTGATAGAGGTTCATTGGGTAAAGGATGGCTACAACAAGTATTCGCCCATAGACCGCCAGAGTGATATTTAGTCAGTGCTCGTTGCTGGATCAACATTTGTTGCTTAGAATTGAAAATAAATAATGAAAAGGCTCTATGTAAGGCACCAGTAATATGTGCCTCCAGCTTGGGCATGGTTCCTAGCTCATTGTCATTTTTATCAACGAGGATCACGGCGTCTTTCACAAAAATCACCTTGGTAAAAATAAAAGAGAGTTATAACGCGAATATACCATGCATGTATATCAAATAATGGTTAATTGTGTTGTTCCTTTAATGGTATTAGTGGGTAACGCTACTGATAACATCATAATATAGTTGTTTAGTTTTCTAGGTTTAATTGAAGGTTTAAGGGAAATTATCTTCTTTACGATAAGCTATCTTGCCATTCTATAAAATTTATTATTTTATTAACATGTTGTTTTCTTTAAACTAAATAGAATATATTGATAATATCTATTACAGAGTTTACTAGATTCGAATTCTGATGAGGGGTAAGATAAATGTTAATTCTGCTACTTACTGTAGCAAAATCTAAATAAAGGAATTTAGTTATGTCTTCTATATTACCTCGCTCTGTAACATCCCCTAAAAAATTCTTTATTGGTAGTCAATTACTTGCTTCTGTTGGTAATTATATGAAAGATTTCGGAGATAATGCTTTTATTATCAGCGATGAATTTTTCCTAGAAAAAGTAAATAAAGAAGCTTTGTCGTCAATTAAAGAAAATGGGCTATCTGGTTTCGTTGAAAAATTTAATTACGAATGTACAGAAGCTGAAGTGGATCGCTTGGGTAAGATTGTTGTTGAAAATAAAGCGAATGTTATTATCGGTATCGGTGGTGGTAAAACATTAGACGTATCTAAAGCGGTTGCTTATTATCATCACCTCCCTGTTATTTTATTCCCAACGATTGCTTCTACAGATGCGCCTTGTACGGCCCTTTCTGTTCTTTATAAAGAAAATGGTGAATTTGATAAATACTTATTCTTACCTCAGAACCCTGATATGGTGATTGCGGATACCGCGATTATTGCTTCTGCACCACAACGCTTCTTCTCTGCAGGTGTCGGTGATGCTTTAGCCACTTATTTTGAAGCACGTGCTTGCTATCAAGCTGATGGACTTAATTTAGTTAATCAACGTCCATCACGTACAGGTTTAGGTCTAGCACAATTGTGTTTTGAAATATTGAGTGAAAATATTGATAAAGCAATGGATGCTGTGCGCCATAAAATTACCACACAAGCTTTAGAGCAAACTATTGAAGCGACTATTTATTTAAGTGGTGTGGGGGCTGAAGCAGGTGGTTTAGCCGCCGCTCATGCGGTCAATAATGGTATGTCTGCAGTTGCTTCCTTACATCATGTGCAACATGGTGAAAAAGTGGTATTTGGATTATTAACACAATTAGTGTTAGAAAATGCGCCACAAGAAGAAATTGATGAAGTTATTCGTATTATCAAAGCGGCTGAATTGCCATTAACGCTTGAAGATATGGGAATGAAAGAGTTTATTGAAAGTGAATGGCGTAATGTAGCGAAAATTGCTTGTGCAGAAGGTGATACCATGGGCAATATGCCGATGAAAGTGACTGAAGAAGATGTCTACAACGCAATGATTGCAGCGAATGCATTAGCGCATCGCTATAAATAATCTCAAGTATTTTTTTAAATATCAAACCCCAAATAAATTGAATTTGGGGTTTTATTTTAATCTAAAGTTGGGTTCATCTGTGCCAGATCAAATGGTGTAATTTGATAAACATAATAATTTAGCCAATTTGCAAAGAGTAAATGGCCATGACTACGCCAAGATACAAGAGGTTTTTTATTAGGATTATTATCGGGAAAATAATTTTCAGGTAGTTGTGGTGCTAATCCAGCTTTAACATCACGATGATATTCGTCAGCTAATGTATTGGGATCGTATTCTGGGTGGCCTGTGGCAAAGACAACTCGTTTATCTTTAGATGCGAATAGGTAAGCCCCAGCTTGCTCTGATGTTGCTAATATTTCTAAATCTGTATTTTGTTGAATAAACTCAACAGGAAAACCAGCATAACGTGAATGAGGGGCAAAGAATGTTTCATCAAACCCACGAGTCAGTAACGCGAAAGGATCACATGTTGTATGACGATATACCCCAGAAATTTTTTGTTTTAAGGTATATTTAGGTAAGTCATATAAAATATTTAGGCCCGCTTGAGCGGCCCAGCAAATAAAAAGTGTTGAAGTAACATGCTCTTTTGCCCATGTAATGATTTCTTTTATTTCCTCCCAATAAGCCACATCTTCAAATTCAACTAAACCTAATGGTGCTCCCGTTACAATCAAGCCATCAAAATTCTGTTCTTTAATTTGGGCAAAATCACAATAAAAAGTATCAAGATGCTCAACAGGTGTATTTTTGGGAACACGAGAATCAATACGCAATAATTGGATATCAATTTGTAACGGACTATTAGAGAGCAACCGTAGAAATTGATTTTCTGTTTCTATTTTTTTGGGCATCAGATTGAGTAACAGTACTTTTAAAGGACGAATATCTTGAATACTCGCTCTACTTGATGTCATGACAAAGACATTCTCATTGCGTAAACAACTCACTGCGGGTAGTTCGTCTGGTACTCTGATCGGCATCTCAATAACCTCTAAAAAACATCTAGACATCTAGAAGCCTGAATTTAGCCAATTCAGATCTAAAAGTCGAGGTGTAGATGCTGTATATGAAGAATATTCATATAAGTAAATGTTATAAGCCGACCTTTATGTGATCTTCGCACGATCTTAGTTTGTTTAATCATTCAACAAGCCAAGATCCCTCGAGTTATTTTTGAAATAGCCATTTTTATTCAGCCAAAAAACATTGGTGTAATCACATTGTTAAAAAATGTTTAAATAAAAATGGAATTCATTTTTGATTTTTGTAAAAACTGCATTAATCTTAATCAGGTGTGTAAAAGATTTTAGGGGAATGCAGAATGTCACAATCATTAACTACAGAAGCATTAAGCTTCACAAAACCTTTTGGAATAGCTGAAAAAGAGATATTAAATCATGATGTTGAGTCATTTTTGACTGATTTGGTCAGTCAGTTTTCAGAACGTCGTGACACCTTATTAGCAGAAAGAGAAATTTGGAAACAAAAAGTGGATAATGGAATGCTTCCTGATTTTATTTCAGAATCAGATTCCATTATAAACTCAGAATGGAAAGTGAATCCAATTCCTAAAGACTTGCAAGATCGTCGGGTCGAAATTACAGGCCCCGTAGATCGTAAAATGGTGATCAATGCATTAAATGCTAATGTAAAAGTATTTATGGCAGATTTTGAGGATTCACTTGCCCCGACATGGGATAAGGTTATTGATGGCCAAATTAATTTACGTGATGCTGTCAAAGGAACAATTTCCTACACCAATGAACAAGGTAAGTGCTATCAACTAAAAGCATCGCCTGCGGTGTTAATTGCTCGAGTCAGGGGATTACACTTGCCTGAGAAGCATGTGCTATGGCAGGGAAAACCTATTCCTGGGTGCTTGTTTGATTTTGCCTTATATCTTTACCATAACTATAAAACATTACAGGCAAAGGGCAGTGGGCCTTATTTTTACATTCCTAAATTACAAACTTGGCAAGAGGCAAAATGGTGGAGTGATGTTTTTCATTTCACTGAAAAACGCTTCGGTTTAGCCAGCGGAACTATTAAAGCCACAGTATTAATTGAAACTTTACCTGCGGTATTTCAAATGGAAGAGATCTTATTCCATATGAAAGAGCATATTGTGGGCCTTAATTGTGGACGTTGGGATTATATCTTTAGCTATATCAAAACGTTGAAGAATTACCCTGATCGTGTGTTACCGGATAGACAGGGTATTACAATGACTCAACCTTTCTTAAGTGCTTATTCCCGACTACTTATTCAAACTTGTCATAAACGTGGTGCATTTGCGATGGGAGGAATGTCTGCTTTTATCCCCAGTCGCTCTGCGGAGCAAAATGGTGTCATTTTACAAAAGGTATTTGAGGATAAAGAGCTTGAAGCAACTAATGGCCATGATGGTACTTGGATAGCTCACCCTGGATTAGCCGAAACGGTGTTATCTGCGTTTGATGCGGTATTAGGAGAGCGAGCAAACCAACTTGATGTACAACGTCATGAAAAGATCACCGCAGACATGTTATTGGCCCCTTGTGAAGGTGAAAGAACAGCAACAGGAATGAGAGCGAATATCCGTGTTGCTGTGCAATATATTGAAGCGTGGATCTCAGGTAATGGTTGTGTGCCTATTTATGGGCTAATGGAAGATGCCGCCACGGCAGAGATATCTCGAACCTCTATTTGGCAATGGATCCGTCATCAAAAACTATTATCGGATGGACAGATTGTAACAAAAGCGCTTTTTCGCAACATGTTGAAAGAAGAGCTGGAAGTTATTCGCCAAGAAGTGGGTGATACCCGCTTTGAGCAAGGTCGTTTTAAAGAAGCAGCAACCTTAATGGATAACATTACTACCCAAGATGAATTAGTCGATTTTCTGACTTTACCGGGTTATCAACTTTTAAATTAAAAAAGATACGTCATAACGTATTTATAAACTGCAAATATAAAACATCATCACTACCAGATTTATAGGAGTTATTTTATGTCTATGAGTAGATCAGAGCAGATTGCCCAATTAGAAAAAGAGTGGGAACAACCTCGCTGGAAAGGGATCAAACGTCCTTATAGCGCAGAAGATGTCATTAAATTACGAGGTTCCGTTAACCCTGAACATACCTTAGCAAGACGTGGTGCGCAACGGCTTTGGTCATCATTAAATGGTAAGTCGAAGAAGGGATATGTCAATGCATTAGGTGCTTTAACAGGAGGGCAAGCATTACAGCAAGCTAAAGCGGGATTAGAAGCCATTTATCTATCTGGTTGGCAAGTGGCGGCTGATGCGAATACTGCTGCCAGTATGTACCCTGATCAATCTTTATACCCGGTGGACTCTGTACCCAATGTTGTTCAGCGTATTAATAATACGTTTAGACGAGCTGATCAAATTCAGTGGTCAAATGGTATCGGCCCTCAGCATAAAGATTATATTGATTTTTTCCTTCCTATTGTTGCTGATGCAGAAGCGGGTTTTGGTGGTGTACTTAACGCATTTGAATTAATGAAAGCAATGATTGAGGCGGGTGCAGCAGGCGTTCACTTTGAAGATCAGTTAGCCGCAGTGAAAAAATGCGGTCATATGGGCGGAAAAGTCTTAGTACCTACGCAAGAGGCTGTGCAAAAGCTGGTGGCAGCACGTTTAGCGGCAGATGTTTCGGATGTTCCTACCTTATTAGTTGCTAGAACTGATGCGGATGCGGCCGATCTCTTAACTTCAGATTGCGATCCTTACGATAGTTCATTTTTAACTGGTGAGCGTACCGCTGAAGGTTTTTTCTGTACTCATGCAGGAATTGATCAGGCCATTAGTCGAGGGCTTGCTTATGCCCCTTATGCCGATTTGGTTTGGTGTGAGACTTCCACGCCAGATCTGAAAATGGCGGCTAAATTTGCCGAAGCGATCCATGATAAATATCCCGGTAAAATGTTAGCGTATAACTGCTCTCCATCTTTTAACTGGAAAAAGAATCTTGACGATAGCACGATCGCCCATTTCCAAGATGAGCTTTCTGCGATGGGGTATAAATTCCAGTTTATCACTTTAGCGGGTATTCATAGTATGTGGTTCAATATGTTCGATTTAGCGCATGATTACGCTAAAGGTGAAGGTATGAAACACTATGTTGAAAAGGTACAAGAAAAAGAATTTGCTGCACTATCGAAAGGCTACACCTTCTCATCTCATCAACAAGAAGTGGGCACCGGCTATTTTGATAAAGTGACGACGATTATTCAAGGTGGTATGTCATCTGTTACGGCATTAACTGGCTCTACTGAAGAGCAACAATTCTAGTCCTTACTGTGATGCACTTTTGTGGTGATAATTCAGGAGCAGGATGCTCCTCTTTTTCATGAGGTCAGTTGATGACAGCTGAAGACTTAGTCGCTCAAACGATCTTACAAGGCTTTGATGCACAATATGGGCGTTTTCTTGAGATAACGTCAGGTGCTCAATATCGTTTTGAGCAAGCAGATTGGCATGGTATTCAATTGGCGATGAAAGAGCGCATCCGCTTATACGATAATCATGTTGGATTAGTTGTGGAACAACTTAGATGTATCCGACATGATATTGATAAAGAAAGTGTTTTCTTACAAAAAGTCAAAGAGCGATACACACAATTATTACCTAACTATCCCCGTTTTGAAATTGCTGAAAGTTTTTTTAATTCAGTCTATTGTCGTCTATTTCATCATCGAGAGCTTAATAAAAAAAACTTATTCGTTTTTTCATCACAACCTGCGTATCGTTTTGCGCAAGCCCCTCGCCCTTTATCAAGAACGTTTGTTATACAAAGTGATTTACCCGCATTATTGCAAGATATTTTATCGCGCCTACCTTTGCGTTTACCGTGGCAAAATAAATCGCGAGATATTCAATTTATTTGCCAAACGCTCTATGCGCAATTTAGCCATGAGGAATTACAAAATGCGGTATTTCACATTGCTAATGAGCTATTTTACCGTAATAAAGCGGCATGGATGATTGGTAAGATAGCGATAAATAATCAATTTATTCCCCTGTTATTACCTATTCATAATATTGAACAGCACTTAGTTATTGATACCTGTTTAACGACAACAGATGAAGCCAGTATTGTTTTTGGTTTTGCTCGTTCTTATTTTATGGTTTATGCGCCATTTCCCGCGGCATTAGTAACATGGTTACGGGATATTCTCCCTGAAAAGTCTATTGCAGAGCTCTATATGTCGATTGGTTGTCAGAAACATGGCAAAACTGAATATTACCGTGAATACCTTGCTTTTATGAATTTTTCATCGGAACAATTTATTGAAGCTCCGGGGGTAAAAGGAATGGTGATGCTCGTTTTCACACTGCCTACTTACGATAGAGTGTTTAAAGTGATCAAAGATAGGTTTGCGCCACAAAAAACAATGACTGCAGAGCGTGTCAAAGAGTGCTATCGCTTGGTGAAAGAGCATGATCGTGTTGGGAGAATGGCGGATACGCAAGAGTTTGAGAACTTTGTTATTGATAAAAAGCGGATCAGTAACGACTTAATGGCGATCTTAGAACAGGAGATCCCCAATAAATTAGAAGATCTAGGTGATAAGTTACTGATCAGCCATCTGTATATGGAACGCCGTATGACGCCACTTAATATCTATATGGAGCAGTGTGACGATAAACAGTTAAAAGCCGTGGTTGAAGATTATGGCCAAGCACTTAAAGAGTTGATTGCCGCAAATATTTTTCCTGGTGATATGTTATTTAAGAATTTTGGCGTGACACGTCATCATCGAGTTATTTTTTATGATTATGATGAAATAAGTTATATGACAGATATGAATTTCCGTGCTATTCCTCCCGCTCGCTATCCTGAAGATGAACTGGCCAGTGAGCCTTGGTATAGCGTTGCTGAAAATGATGTTTTTCCTGAAGAGTTTCGTTACTTTTTATGTTGTGATAAGCAAGTATGTCATTATTTTGAAGCTCAACATCATGATCTTCTTTCACCTGAATACTGGCAACAACAGCAGCAAAGAATTAAACAAGGGTATATTGAAGATGTTTACGCCTATCCACAAAGTAAACGTTTTATTGATAACGATATCGGTTAATAAAATAGAGTAATAAAGATAGATAATCGAATGATATACCTATCTTTATTGGGTAATAATTAAAGCATTAAATTAATGTTGAGCGCCAGCAACAGCTTCTTTTGCTAGCTCAGTAATACGTTGATAATCTCCTGCTTTCACAGCATCACTCGGAACTAACCAAGAGCCACCGATACAAAGTACACTTTCCAGTGCAAGGTAGTTACGGTAGTTTTCAGGCGAAATACCGCCGGTTGGGCAGAAACGTACTTGTGAGAATGGTCCTGCAATTGCTTTTAATGCTTTAACGCCACCATTAGCTTCTGCTGGGAAAAACTTAAATTCATTTAAACCGTAACTCATACCTAGCATTAATTCAGAAACAGTCGAGATACCAGGGATAAGAGGAATAGAGCCTGCTACCGCAGCTTTTAATAGCGCATCGGTTAAGCCTGGGCTAATGGCAAATTGTGCACCCGCTTCTGTGACTTGGGCTAATTGTTGAGGGTTGATCACTGTCCCTGCACCAACAATGGCTTCTGGTACTTCTTTAGCAATGCGACAAATAGCTTCAATAGCGCAGTCTGTACGTAGTGTCACTTCTAAAACTTTTACCCCACCGGCGACTAACGCTTTTGCGACAGGTACAGCTTCTTCAATATGATTAATAACAATAACAGGAACAACGGGCCCTGATTTTAGTACAGACTCTGCACTTGTATTCCAATGATTCATCTTTATCTTTCCTAATCAGAAATAATGAAGAGCAAATAAATAGGCTTGCTCCTCATTAGGCAATGAAAACTTTATGTATTAAAAATCAATACAGCAAGCACCTTGTTCAGCACCTGATAAATGGCGACGTAAATTAACGAACAACTCACGACCGCAACCGCTATTGTTTGCGCTGAGATCAGGTATTTCGGTTTGGCGAGCTTCTAAGGTTTGTTCATCAACTAAGAGTGTTAATTCACCTGTTTTGCCATTAACACGAATAATGTCACCATCTTGTACTTTTGCTAATAGTCCACCGTTTACCGCCTCTGGTGTTACATGAATAGCGGCAGGAACTTTACCTGATGCACCAGAAAGACGGCCATCTGTGACTAATGCCACTTTATAGCCTTTATCCATCAATACCCCTAAAGGAGGCATGAGTTTATGTAATTCTGGCATCCCATTGGCTTGGGGACCTTGATAACGCACAACGACTACACAATCTTTATTCAATTCACCGGCGCTAAATTTAGCGGCAATATCATGTTGGCTATTAAACACAACAGCAGGTGCTTCAATAATTTTATTTTCATCAGGCACCGCCGACGTTTTCATCACTGCTCGACCTAAATTACCTTCCATCACCTGTGTTCCGCCATGTGAAGAGAATGGCGTATTGATATCGGCAATTACATCTTTATCTAAAGATTGTATTGCACCTTCACGCCAATTAAGTTTACCTTCATTTAGCCACGGCTCTAAGGTATAGCGTTCAATACCAAATCCTGCCACCGTATTGACATCGCGATGAATTAAGCCTTTTTTCAGTAATTCACGAATAATAAGAGCAAGACCACCTGCCGCTTGGAATTGATTAATATCTGCCGGACCATTAGGATAAATACGAGCAATTAATGGCACAACTTGTGATAATTGAGAAAAATCATCCCAATTAATCATAATGCCCGCCGCCCGTGCCATTGCCACTAAATGCATGGTGAGATTTGTTGAGCCACCTGTGGCTAACAGCACAATAATACCGTTAACAATCACCTTTTCGTCAACTAATTGACCAATAGGTAAATAATTCCCCGAGTTTTCTGTTAAGCGTACAATTTGTTTTGCTGCCGCTTCTGTTAATGCTTCACGTAATGGAGTATCTGGATGAACAAAAGAGGAGCCAGGTAAATGTAAGCCCATTGCTTCCATCACCATTTGATTGGAGTTTGCTGTACCATAAAAAGTACAAGTTCCCATACTATGGTAAGAGGCTGCTTCTGCTTCTAATAAAGCATTACGATCGACCTTGCCTTCTGCATACAGTTGGCGAATACGCACCTTTTCTTTATTGGGTAAACCACTGGTCATTGGACCTGCAGGGACAAAAATTGCAGGCAGATGACCGAATGACAGTGCTGCCATAGTAAGCCCTGGAACGATTTTATCGCAGATCCCTAAATAAAGGGCGCCATCAAACATATTATGAGATAACCCGACAGCTGCAGACATGGCAATAACATCGCGACTTAGCAGTGATAGCTCCATTCCATCTTGCCCTTGTGTCACACCATCACACATCGCAGGCACACCACCAGCGACTTGACCTACAGCGCCAACAGTATGCAATGCCGCTTTAATTTTTTGTGGATAATCTTCATAAGGTTTATGAGCGGATAACATATCGTTATATGCAGTAATGATGGCGATATCATTATGAACCATATTCTTAAGTAAATTTTTATCTTCACTTTGACAGGCGGCAAAACCATGAGCCAAATTACCGCAAGCTAACTGGGCACGGTGTACGGTTTGGCTTTTAGCAGCTTCAATTTTTTTCAGATAAGCGCGACGAGTTATTTGTGAGCGAGCAACAATACGTTCAGTCACTTGTTGTACGGTTTCGTTTAATGCGGCGAAGTTGTTCTGAAACTGGTCATGATTTTTCGGGTTCATAATAGTGCTTCCTTTATTCACACAGGGTGACGGCATTACTTATTGCTATAAGAAAAAATATAAGCGCTTAGCAATAACTTGTTACCGGTAACATTGTTACGGGTAACAAGCTCAGTTGCAATACTCTTAAACCAAGCTTAAACAACATCTGTGATCGATATCAATTTTTTAAGATGATAAGTAACAGTTTTTTAATATTTAACGGCTAAAAATGAAAAAAAACGATTTTTGCATAAGCTGAATCGTTTTATTTAAGGAGAAGCCTTCCTAATTTGTACATAAATAAATAGAAAGGCCTAGCTGGGTTAACTTTTTACACCACCATATTCACGGCTGATCTGCTTAGCCGCTTTTATCACCAGTGCACCTAATTCCGTAATGCGTGAATCTGTCATTCTAGATACGGGGCCAGAGAGTGAAATAGCGGCAAAAGGCTGGTGGTGTTCATCATAGATACAAGCGCCAATACAACGCAAACCTAATGCATGCTCTTCATCATCAAAAGAGAAACCTTGTTTACGAGCTTGTTCTAAATTCTCTTTTAATGCGGAAGGTAAGGTTTTGGTATAAGGGGTATAGGCCATCAGACCTTTTTTCTGTAAAAGGGGGAGTAACTTATTTTCCGGTAAAGTGGATAGAAATGCTTTACCTGCACCAGATGCATGCATTGGCAACTTGCCGCCAATTGGGGCAGACATTCTCATTAATGCATTACATTGTACTTGGTCGACAATCACTGCATCAAATTCAACTTGATCAAGAATAGCCAAATTAACGGTTTCACCTGAATCTTCCATTAATTGACGCAATATAGGGTGCACCATAACCAGTAGGTTACGGGTTTGCAGAAAGCTACTACCGACAATAAAGGCATGAGTGCCCACTACCCATAAACCTAAATCACCTACTTGGCGTACAAAACCATGTTGTTGCAAAGTAGTAAGTAAGCGGTGAGTAGTGGAATTGGGTAGTCCTGCTTGAAAAGCTAAATCAGTTAAAGCAATACCGCCTGGAGATTCGGAAATATATTCCAATAATGTTAAGCCACGGCTTAATGACTGAACGGGGCCACCTTGTGCAGTACTTTGAGTTGCGGGTGTTTTTGGCTTACGAGCTTTTTTATTGGTAGGGGAGACGGTCATACTTACACTCCAGAAATACTGTCCATATTATCCTCTATTATGACCTATATAACGTAATAAAACTCCTCTGATCTGTATATTTTTCAAAACAAAGCATATGAAAACAAATATTGATGTTATCGGGTTATGGTTAGGTGAAAATCTCTCATATTCCTCTTAGGAATCTTTGCAAAGAGATATGATAGGATAAAAAAACAACGAACTTGCTATATAACGAAAATAACAACAACACAATATTCTTTGGTAGAGGAAGCAATGTGACCATGATAACTCAGCAGCTTACGCAAGCATTAGCCAAACGTATCTTAGTCCTTGATGGCGCAATGGGAACCATGATCCAGCAATATCAGTTGGCAGAAGAAGATTACCGAGGTGAACGTTTTGCCCATTGGCAATGTGATGTTAAAGGGAATAATGACCTTTTAGTCTTGACGCAGCCGCAGATCATTACTGAAATTCATAATGCTTATTTTGAAGCCGGTGCAGATATCGTAGAAACAAACACCTTTAATGCAACCTCTATTGCCATGGCTGATTATCAGATGGAAGGGTTATGTGCAGAATTGAATGAAGAGGCTGCTAAACTTGCCAGAGCCTGTGCTGATAAATGGAGTGCATTAACGCCAGATAAACCACGTTATGTTGCAGGGGTATTAGGGCCAACCAATAGAACAGCATCCATTTCTCCTGATGTTAACGATCCCGCATTTCGTAATATCTCATTTGATACATTAGTGATGGCTTATCGAGAGGCGATCTGCGGACTCATTAAAGGAGGGGTGGATTTAATTATGGTGGAAACCATTTTTGACACTCTAAATGCTAAAGCGGCTATTTTTGCGATTAAATGTGAGTTTGATAATCTTAATATTGAATTACCGGTGATGATCTCAGGGACTATCACTGATGCGTCAGGTAGAACATTAACAGGGCAAACCACAGAAGCCTTTTATCACTCACTACGTCATGCCGACGCGTTATCATTTGGTTTAAATTGTGCGCTAGGGCCAAAAGAATTACGCCAATATATTCAAACTCTCTCCCAAATATCAGAAACTTATGTCAGTGCTCACCCTAATGCTGGCTTACCTAATGCCTTTGGCGGATATGATTTAGATGCCAATGAGATGGCGGAACAAATCAAGGAGTGGGCGCAAGCTGGGTTTCTTAATATTGTCGGTGGTTGTTGTGGCACAACCCCTGCCCATATTCAGGCTATTGCTCAAGCGGTTGATGGCATAGCACCTAGAACATTACCTGTCATTAAAAAAGCCTGTCGACTCTCAGGTCTTGAGCCTTTGGTCATTGATGATAATTCGCTGTTCGTCAATGTGGGGGAACGAACGAATGTGACAGGTTCGGCTAAATTTAAACGTTTAATAAAAGAAGGTAATTACCAAGAAGCCCTTGATGTTGCTCGTCAGCAAGTTGAAAACGGTGCTCAAATCATCGATATCAATATGGATGAAGGCATGTTAGATGCGATAGAAGCAATGACACGTTTTCTTAATCTTATTGCGGGTGAACCCGATATTGCCAAAGTCCCGATTATGATTGACTCGTCAAAATGGCAAGTCATTGAGGAAGGATTGAAATGTATTCAGGGTAAGGGAATAGTCAATTCGATTTCGATGAAAGAGGGGGAAGCCCTTTTTATTGAGCATGCAAAATTAGTTCGTAAGTATGGTGCTGCAGTTGTTGTGATGGCGTTTGATGAAATAGGGCAAGCAGATACTCGAGAGCGAAAAATAGAAATTTGTCAGCGTGCGTATCATCTATTAACTGAAAAAGCTGGATTTCCACCAGAAGATATTATTTTTGATCCCAATATTTTTGCTGTAGCAACGGGTATTGCTGAACATAATAATTATGCGGTTGATTTTATAGAAGTTTGTGCGGATATTAAATCTCAACTGCCTTATGCTTTAATTTCTGGCGGTGTTTCTAATGTGTCATTCTCTTTTCGGGGCAACGATCCCGTTCGGGAAGCGATCCACTCCGTTTTTCTCTATTACGCTGTAAAAAATGGTATGGATATGGGGATTGTCAATGCTGGGCAACTCGCTATTTATGACTCATTACCGGATGAACTACGTAATGCGGTAGAGGATGTTATTTTAAATCGCCATGCAGAGAGTACTGATAATTTACTGGCACTCGCAGAGCGTTATCGTGGTACTAAAAGTGAGGAACAGCACTCTACGCTTGCGCAATGGCGACAATGGGAGGTCGAAAAGCGCCTAGAGTACGCGTTAGTGAAAGGGATCACCGAATTTATCATTGAAGATACCGAAGCGTGTCGCCAACAAGCTTCGAGTCCTATCGAAGTGATAGAAGGGCCATTAATGAATGGCATGAACACAGTGGGCGATCTGTTTGGTGAAGGTAAAATGTTTTTACCCCAAGTAGTAAAATCGGCACGGGTGATGAAACAGGCCGTAGCTTACCTTGAACCTTATATTCAAGCGACAAAAAAAGCAGGCAGCTCGGCAGGAAAAGTGTTACTGGCGACAGTAAAGGGAGATGTCCACGACATTGGCAAAAATATTGTCGGAGTGGTGTTGCAATGTAATAACTATGAAATTATCGATCTGGGGGTCATGGTACCTTGCGATAAAATCTTGCAAACAGCCATTGACGAACATGTTGATATTATTGGATTGTCTGGATTGATCACTCCATCACTGGATGAGATGGTGAATGTTGCTAAGGAGATGGAAAGACGCGGTTTTTCTCTTCCTTTAATGATTGGTGGTGCGACAACATCGAAAGCGCACACGGCAGTAAAAATTGAGCCTAATTACAGCCACCCAACCGTTTATGTGCAGAATGCGTCAAGGACGGTCGGGGTGGTCGCTGCATTATTATCGGCCACACAAAAGGCTGATTTTGTCGCTAAAACACGCCGTGAATATGAAGTGGTACGTCAGCAGTATGCGAGAAAAAAACCGCGTACGCCTCCCGTTTCCTTAGCGACAGCTCGTGCCAATGCGTTGCAGCTTGACTGGCAACACTATACGCCACCTAAGCCGAACCAATTAGGGGTACAACAAGTTACAGCCAATATTGAAACTTTACGTGAGTATATCGACTGGACGCCTTTCTTTATGACTTGGTCATTGGCGGGGAAATATCCACGTATATTAGAAGATGAGGTTGTCGGAGAAGAGGCAAGACGCGTTTTTGCAGATGCGAATGCCATGTTGGATAAACTCAGCCGTGAAAAATTACTGACACCGAAAGGTATCGTTGGTTTATTCCCTGCTAATCGCCTTGGTGATGACATTATTATTTACCAAGATGAAACGCGACAGCATGAGTTATTACGTTGTTGCCATTTACGCCAACAAACAGAAAAAAAAGAGTACCCTAACTATTGCTTAGCAGACTTTATTGCCCCTGTGGATAGTGGTCTTGCTGACTATTTTGGTGCTTTTGCAGTTACCGGCGGTCTAGAAGAAGATGCACTCGCTAATGGGTATGATAATGCTCATGATGATTACAATAAAATTATGGTAAAAGCGCTATCCGATCGTCTTGCAGAAGCTTTTGCCGAATATTTGCATCAACAAGTGAGAACCAAGATTTGGGGTTACAGTCCTGACGAAGCGCTCTCTAATGACGAGTTGATTAGAGAAAAATATCAAGGAACACGACCTGCACCGGGATATCCGGCTTGCCCAGAGCACACAGAAAAAGCAAAAATTTGGCAACTGTTAAATGTAGAAAATCGCATTGGTATGAAGCTTACTGATGCTTACGCGATGTGGCCGGGGGCTTCGGTATCGGGTTGGTATTTTAGTCATCCTGAAAGTAAATATTTTGCCGTCGCTCAAATTCAAAAAGATCAGGTAGAAGATTACGCCAAACGTCGTGGTATGAGTGTGAGTGAAGTTGAGCGTTGGTTAGCCCCTAATTTAGGTTATGAGCCTTAATTAAACGGTATCTGAAGATTGTAATAATGTAATAAATAACAAGGTGATAATCATATCCCCTTGTTATTTTCTCTCGCAGTTCCCATTAAAGATGTATAAGCTGTAAGCCTGTATCAGAAAAAAGGACATGATGATGAGTTATACTTTGTATCTTCAGCAAACCCCAACAGTTGGCACTAAAGTTCCTTTTCCTTCTTTAGCCAAAGGAAATTACCCATTAAATGAAGTTATCATTAATGCGTTTTTAAATCTGATGCAATTAACAGGGAATTTGGATACAGATACATTATTAGATGAAAAAATGTTTGATAAGATTTGGCTTAAGGCTGAAATGACACCGGCGCGCATGGAAGAAATTGGTGACTATATTTATCATCATATTCCTACACATCCAGCCCCCCTAGAAGAAGAGATCACACTATTTAAGCAAGCTATGCAAGAAGAAGAGGCATTGTTAGCTAAAGAGAGTGAAAAAGAAGGGTGTATTCCAATTTATAAGTTTGCTACAAATGATGGTTGGATTGTGACACCGAAAGAGTGTGAGATTATTGCCTCAGCACTTACAGCTAAGCTTCTTGAAGATAACCATGTATTTGTGGAACAAGTGGCTAAGATGTCTCATATTGCCTATCGCTCGTTAGAAATCGCGTTGATTGATTTTGGTAAATTTAATCAATTTGCTAAAAAATATGGTGGTTATCGGGTATATTAAACGATGAAAGTAGGCTTTTTATAAGGAGCCTACTTAAGATGACTAACAATTAGAGAATAATGATTAATACTTTACGTAACTACTTTATTTGATGGTTTTTCTTTATCTATTTTTTTGATAATATCAGAATATAATTTTGATTTTAAATTATCTTCTACATTTTTAAACCATATGTTGTCATATATTTTCTTCATGTTGTGAATGCATTGAATATCAATTTCACTGAAAGATATATTTTCCTTTTTTATATAAAATGGTTTATGTTCAACGTAATATAAAAAATCTATTGTGGTGATTTTAGATAATGATCTACGATTATTTAATTCAGTACGCTGTTTTATTAAATCATCCTTTATATCCTTTATATTACTTATATTGTTTGAAATATTAGATAATAATGTTTTATTCATATTTGTAATATCCTTTTGGGAAGAAGGATACGGTAGGTGTTTTGTCTTGAATGAATTCAAATCTCTTTTATATTGTTGTAGATTTTTATTTTCCTGATCAAGTATCCTATCAATAAATTCAATATTTTTTTCTATTTCACTAAGTCCTTTTCCTATCAATGGTTGTTTATTTATATTTAAACTGTCAGGAGTATTGTTAGAGTTTTTTAGTGACACTATTTCACTTCGTAGCTGATTTAAATA
>NZ_CAWPAV010000055.1:0-1975 GCF_963885725.1 Proteus sp. G4380 | reverse complement strand
TAACCTCCAGTTAAAATCTTATTTTTGGTATATAAAATGAAAATGAAAAATAAATCAATATTATATATATTGTGTCCTCTCTATATATGGCCTATTAATTGCTACAGCAATTATAATATAAATGATATGGGAGACTCAATTTATAACCCTTTTAGCATTGCAAATAATGCAAGTCAATATTATGAATTTAATCATAATAGATATGAATACATTAAACATCTCCACGGCCGTGTCTTAGATAAGCATAGTTACAACCAACAGTTAATGACGCCGTTTGGAAGCACTTACATATATGCAACAATAAGTGATGATACACTTTCATTATATAATCGTATAGCTGATGAAGGTGAACGTAATATTCAAAAAAAGATACCTAATTATAATGTTAGAGAAACCGTTTATTTCTCAGAAGAACTCTTACCAAATGAATTATTTATTAGTATAGATGGTGGAAAAACCATAAAAAAAATAAATAAAGAAAATAATCCGCAATTAGATCTTCTTTACCTTTCCCATATTTCAAAAAATAGTAAAACTGTTGTTGGGTATGCCTTTGCAGGTGCTAGAGCCAGATTAGAGCAGATGGTTAAAAATAATAGTATTTTTGAAGATACTATCGGTTGTGGTACATACAATGGATGTTATGTATTTGCCTATAACGTATATAACAATACATTTTCTATTTTAGATAGAAACATGGAGATTAGATATTTAACGAAAGATGGTAATTTTATTTTATATGAATACAAAGGTGATGAGAGAAAGAAACTATATATTTATGATATCTATAAAAAAGAAGACTTCGAATTAACATTCGATAACGTTAATAAGTATTTAGCTAATCATCCAGAAAAAGCAATTTTACTTTCACCAATTACTGAATATCCTTTCTTAAAGGGAATAAAAAGAAGAGGTGTTGATATTCAAAAAATCAGTGATAATGGTCAAGTCTTTATTGGCCAGCTAAACCGAGATTTGCCTAAAAAGAAATTACTGGATAGAGAATATCCTAAAGTTGCCTTTATCACAACAGCATCAGGCCCTATACGAGAACTTAGTCTCTCTGAATTTGGATCGACAAAACTTGCAGATACCTCAGCAGATGGGAACTATAGTGTTGGCTGGGGAGATGTTTGGCATTATAATTATGCAATTAAGTTACCTACTAGAACAAAAACTTCTTCAGCAATTTTTAGTCAAGCACTACTCTATGACTTCTCTAATGATAAACTCATCAATATTGGTAATCTTTCTAAAAAAGAAGAAGAAGCAAGATTTAGAAATGCCAGAGCACTTGATATTACTGCTGATGGTAAATATGTTGTAGGGTGGTCTGAAACTGATGAGTATAACTTAAAAACCATTCCAAAAGATCTAACAGGCACTGGTCCTCATGCCTTTATCATGTTTCATCGTCATGGTTTTATTTATTTCAATAATCATATGTATGACTTAGGAACACTTGACGGGGGAAAAGATTCAGAAGCACATGCCATCTCAGATGATGGAAGAATCATTTATGGTGTAGCCACTAATGAACGTAATAACTGGCGTCAAGTTATTTGGAGAAATGATGAAATCGATGATAAATATTTCAATACTGAACAACAAGAAATTGCAGATGAAAAAGATAAGCAAGCTGAGCAAGAAAAGGCTGAGCAAGAAAAAGCGGAGCAAGAGCGCCTAGCCAGACTGCAAGCTGAGCAAGAAAAAGCGAAGCAAGAAAAAGCGGAGCAAGAGCGCCTAGCCAGACTGCAAGCTGAGCAAGAAAAAGCGAAGCAAGAAAAAGCGGAGCAAGAAAAAGCGGAGCAAGAGCGCCTAGCCAGACTGCAAGCTGAGCAGGAAAAAGCGAAGCAAGAAAAAGCGGAGCAAGAGCGCCTAGCCAAACTGCAAGCTGAGCAAGAAAAAGCAGAGCAAGAGCGCCTAGCCAGACTGCAAGCTGAGCAGGAAAAAACGGAGCAAGAGCGCCTAGCCA
>NZ_CAWPAV010000054.1:0-7210 GCF_963885725.1 Proteus sp. G4380 | reverse complement strand
TATAAACAATATTAATTATCCTTCGTAATTACAGATAAGAACAATAATCACTTAATTTAATTTTTTAACTAACGATAATTAATTTTATTTCTATGATTGCAGTCACAGAATAAATTTTTTAATAACCACAATATCATAATGGTTAATGAAAAATACGTAAAAACCGAATGTAACATATTGTAAATACAAATATTTAACAATTCACCACAAGCTATTTTCAGTAATAAAAAGTGTTGATAACTATTATATCTATTCTAAACCAATCGTTATTATATTTTATATACAACGAAAAACAAGTAGAGAAAAGAACACATTTATCATCACAACTTATTTCTTATTTAAATTAGTTAAGCGGAGATAAATATTAATGTCTGATACACATCATCGTCCTATATTAGATATTGGACTATCAAGACTAGAGTTTCTGCGAATATCCGGTAAAGGGCTGGCAGGGATCACCATAGCACCCGCACTACTTTCTCTTTTAGGTTGTAAGCAAGAAGAAATAGACAGTGGCGTTATTCAACTGACAACCACACCTAAAGGTGTATTAGTGACTAATCGTGCCCGTTGCACTGGCTGTCATCGTTGTGAAACAGCATGTACAACATGGAATGATGGTAGCGTTGGCTCTTTCTTCTCCCGTACTAAAATCCATCGTCATTTCTATTTTGGTGATAAAGGCATTGGCTCTGGAGGGGGCTTATATGGCGACTTAAACTTTACCACTGATACTTGTCGCCAATGCAAAACACCCGAGTGTATGAACGTCTGCCCAGTAAAAGCTATCCGTTATCAAGAAGAGTTTGGCTGTATTGTCGTTGATACTCGTCGTTGTATCGGCTGTGCCGCTTGTACAACAGCTTGCCCGTGGATGATGGCAACCGTCAATCCACAAACGAAAAAATCCGGTAAATGTAATTTATGTGGTGAATGCGCTTCAGCATGCCCAACAGGGGCATTGCACATTATTGAATGGAAAGAAATTACCGTTTGATTTTTCTTAGCAATCACCTCATTGACCCCTCTTTAGATTAGGAAGCAATATTATGATTAACGGCTGGACTGGCAATATACTAAGAATTAATTTAACTACCGGTGCCATCTCTCGCGAAAGCTCAAGCCAATACAAATCCTTAATTGGTGGTATGGGCTTTGGCTACAAAATTATGTATGAAGAAGTTGCACCCGGTGTAAAACCTTTTGATGAAGAAAACAAAGTGGTATTTGCGGTAGGCCCGCTAACAGGATCAGGCGCACCCTGTAGCTCTCGCGTCAATATCACCTCTCTTTCAACCTTTACTCGCGGTAATTTAGTGGTTGATGCCCATATGGGAGGCTTTTTTGCCGCATGGATGAAATTTGCCGGCTATGATGCGTTGATCATTGAAGGTCAGGCAGATAACCCCGTGTGGATCCATATTGATGATGACCAAGTTTCCATTGAAGATGCCTCTTTTTTATGGGGAAAAGGAACTCGTCAAACAACAGAAGAACTTTGTGCTCAAACAAGCCCAGAAGCGTGTGTTGCTGCTATTGGCCCTGCGGGTGAAAACCTTGTCCCTCTTTCAGGACTTATCAATAGTCGTAACCACAGTGGTGGTGCTGGAATTGGTGCCGTACTTGGTGCTAAAAAATTAAAAGCGATTGTGGTTGAAGGAAGCCGTGGCGTTAATGTTGCCGATCGTAAAGCGTTAAAAGAGCTTAACGACTATATGATGACACAACTTATTGGCGCAAATAATAATCACGTCGTACCAAGTACCCCACAATCTTGGGCAGAGTATTCACATCCGGGTTCACGTTGGACTGCACGTAAAGGGCTTTATTGGGGAGCAGCTGAAGGTGGCCCCATTGAAACAGGGGAGATCCCACCGGGCAATGCCAATACTGTCGGCTTTAGAACCATGAAATCAACCTTCGATCTTGGCCCTGAAGCAGAACAATACACGGTAAAAATGGGGGGATGCCACTCATGTCCTATTCGCTGTATGTCACAACTTAATGTCCCGCAAGCGAAAAAATTTGGCGTACCTCAAACAGGCGGAAACACTTGTGTCGCCAACTTTGTTCATACCACCATTTTCCCTAATGGCCCGAAAGATATTGAGAAAAAAGGCGATGCCAATGTTGTTGGTAATCTTGTCGGCCTCAATATTTTTGATGATATGGGCTTATGGTGCAACTACGGTCAGCTTCATCGTGACTTTACTTATTGCTATACCCACGGAGTTTTTAAACGCGTTCTTTCTGAAGAAGAGTATAACGATATTCCTTGGGATAAACTTGAAGAAGGTGATCCCGCATTTATCAAAGATTTCTATTACCGCTTAGCCCATCGTAAAGGTGAATTTAGTCACCTTGCTGATGGCTCTTATTTAATTGCACAACGCTGGAATTTAGGTGAGGAATATTGGGGTAATAAGAAAAATAAACTTTGGTCACCGATGGGTTTCCCTATTCACCATGCAAATGAGGCTTCTGCTCAAGTAGGCTCCATCGTCAACTGTATGTTTAACCGCGATGCGATGACACATACTCATATCAACTATATCGGTAGTGGTTTACCGCTAAAATTACAAAAAGAGATTGCAGGTGAACTATTTGGTTCTGGTGATGCTTTTGATGAAACCAAAAACTACACGCCGATTAATAAAGCAAAAATCGCCTATACCAAATGGACCATTTTGCGTAGTTGCCTACATGATGCCGTGACATTATGTAACTGGGTATGGCCAATGACCGTATCACCTCATAAAAGCCGCAACTATCGTGGCGATTTAGATATGGAAGCAAAATTTTTCACTGCCATTACCGGTGAACCAACCACTTCTCAAGATCTTGATTTAGCCTCAGAACGCATCTTCACTTTACATCGTGCTTACACGGTTAAGTTAATGAACACAATGGATATGCGTAATGAGCATGACCAAATCTGTTCATGGGTATTTGATAAAGATCCTGATATTCCTGTCTTTACGGAAGGGACAGACAAAATGGATAGAGAAGATATGCAACTCTCTCTCACCCTATTTTATGAAGAAATGGGCTGGGATCCACAATTAGGCTGTCCAACAAAAGCAACTTTAGTACGCCTTGGATTACAAGATGTTGCTGACGATTTAGCATCACGTGGCTTATTACCCAATTAATAGGTAAAGGAGATCATGATGAATAAACAGAATGCATCAGCCTCTATACCACCTGATATTGCTCATGATGCTGATATTACTTTAGAACAACCGGATATTTCTCTTCGTCGTTGGCTATTGCCGTTATCAGAGAGAGGTATTGGGCATGGTACTCACACCTTAACGGATACCACAGAAGAGCAAATTGAAGATATCGCGCAATTATCGGCTGAACAACACCTAGCCAATGCAATCCGTCAATGTTCAAAAGAAGGTGAACTATTAGCTATTTCCACGCTGTATGATGCGCCTTATTCACTCTCTGAAGAAGAGGTAATGCAATTAAGAGTCGCGTTGAACGAGGACGCTTTCGTTGATATTACTTATTTAACACATAATGGTGAGGATTATTTCTATTCTGACACTGTTATGTCAGATAACTATGCACAATTACAGCTTCTCAATAGATATACCGATATTTGTACTGCCATTGCAGGTTTAGTTCGCTTTGAATGCGAAACCTACCCTCGTCCATTGAAGCAAAGCATGTTGATGTCGGAGCCTTTTTATTACACCGCTGCAGAAATAGACGATGCATTGACGCTGATGAAAACTCACCCTGATTTTCAAGATATTCAGCAAATATTCGCCTCTAACAATGCCCCTTACCTATTTAGTAGCACCCTAATGAGTTATGGCAAGGCGAGAGGGTTAACAGAATGGCTGGAGGTAGAACAATATGAAAATCCTTAATGCTCCACCCTGTCGACGAAATGTTCTGTGGGTATTACAACAGCATCAGATTGAGGAGCAAAAATAATGCATGTTTCTCGCCGTAAATTTGTAGCAGGTATAGGTACTGTGATCTTTTTCAGTGCGCCACTGGGTAGTGCCTTAGCGGCAGCCACAGATAAAAAACCGATACGCTATGCCATGATCCATGACGAAACACGCTGTAATGGCTGTAATATTTGTGCCACAGCGTGCCGTCGATTAAATAAAGTACCAACCGGAATGGCGCGAATGGATATTGCACACATTCCATTAAGCTTAAAAGAAGATAACGATAAGTACCATTTTTTTAGACACTCATGTCAGCAGTGTGAAGATGCTCCTTGTATCTCGGTTTGTCCTACGGGCGCATCTTGGCGCGATGAAAGCAATGGTATTGTTCGCGTTAATAAAGAGAAATGTATTGGCTGTAGTTATTGCATATCAGCCTGTCCTTACCAAGTTCGTTATCTTAATCCCGTAACACATGTTGCTGATAAATGTGACTTTTGTCTTGAGTCTCGATTACAAAAAGGGTTCCCACCGATTTGTGTCAGCGCTTGCCCACAAAACGCCCTACTCTTTGGTAGAGAAGATAGCCCACAAATTCAGCAATGGCTAAAAACACATGACTACTATCTCTATCAACTTGATGGAGTAGGAAAACCGCATCTTTATCGACGTGTTGGACCTCATGTACAAGGGGGAGATAACGTATGAGTGCAATAAATATCATGCCAAATGCAGCACAATTTCAAGCCTCACTCAAACAGTATGTCTTAATCTATACACCGGACTATTTACCACTTTGGTTAATTGTTGCCGGCGTATTATTTGTCGGCATGCTACTTGTACTCGCACTTCATGGTTTTTTACGTTACCGCTTTGCCACACCCCATGGAGAGCATCATCAAGAAGAGAAACTCTATCTTTACTCAAAAGCGGTACGTTTATGGCATTGGAGTAATGCAACTTTATTTATCTTACTCCTTCTCAGTGGCGGGATTAACCATTTCGCCCTACTCTCGGCACATGACACGGCGTTACTCGTCAATGTGCATGAAATTTGTGGTTATCTACTCTTAGTATGCTGGTTGTCCTTTGTATTAATTAATCTTGTTGGTGGCAATGGTAAATTTTACCGTATTGACAGTAAAAACTGGTTGCAACGAGTATTAATGCAAACACGTTTTTATCTTTACGGCATTATTAAGGGGGAAGATCATCCTTTTCCAGCCACTCCCAAGGTTAAATTTAATCCACTGCAACAAATGGCTTATTTAGGTGTGATGTATGCATTAGTACCATTACTTTTAATCACGGGGATCTTACTGCAAAATCCCATGTTTATCCCTGCTGATGCTGTGCTATTTAAAGCTTGGTTATTAATAATTCACCAAATACTAGCCGTGTGTAGTGTCTTTTTTATCTTTGGTCACCTTTACCTGTGTACCACCGGAAGAACGCCATTCCAAACCTTTCGCAGTATGGTTGACGGCTACCATAGACACTAATAAATAGATGGTTCAAGGAGCTTATATGTCAGTCCCTTCACAGGAAAATATCACACTAACCAAAGAAGACTTACGCCAACTGCATGTTTCAAGTTCACTTTATCGTTGGTTTTTGCGTTATTTTCCCCATGGAGGTACTTACCGTGCTATCCATAATGAATTGATAAAACAACGTCAAACACAATGGATAGAAAGCTTAATTCAATATATTTATCTGCGTCATTTTAGTCAGTCCTCTTTTGCCAAACAGGAACAAGAAGTGATAGAAAACATCTTGTCCCTGTTAGGCAATGAAAAACAAACCGGTGTGACATTACAACGTTTACCCTATCACCAACCGCAATCTAGCGACGAAAACATTCAGTTTTCTACCGAATGGCATCAACTGATTGTCAAAAGCCAACAATTTAATACCGCCCTCGCATTATGTGGTCGTGATAATATTGTCGCCTTTTCCGGTGATGAAAACAGTATTGCTAACACTGGTTATAGTAACCAATTAATCAACAGCGGATTTGCTGGAAAGATCAGTAATACGGCAGATCAATGTCGTATTGGTAGCTTAGGAGGACGCTCTCGTATTTGTAATAGTGGCAACGATGTTAAAATTTACGCTTCTGGTCAAGGGGCGCATATTGCCAATAGTGGTATAAGAAACTTTATTAATGCGACTCAATCCCGTACAAAAGTCACCAATACTGGTGATTTAGCACATATTACTGTTACTGGCGATAACGCCATTGCTATCAACACAGGTGATAACTGCACACTCTCTGTATCTGGGGATAACAGCGTGTGTATCTCAACAGGGCATCTTCAGCAATTTTGCTTAGGAAAAGGCGGTAGCGCTGTGATTGCCTATCACGATGGAAAACGTACCCGCTTTAACGTTTTCTATGAAGGTGAAGATAATATTGAGGCCGGCATTCACTACTACTTAGATGAAAAACAGCGCCCTGTTGCAATGGATAATATTACTGAACTCAATAATTAATAAAAAATTCTCATAGAAGCTATTGGGCAAATATGGAGACGAAACACGATAACGTCGCATTGTTTCACAAAGATTTAGAGTTATATTTTATATTTTTGATATAAACAGCAAAATATATTTTTAAGCATAAAATGTGAATAAGCTATTATCACCACTTGTGACCAAGTTATGCATTAGGGACTACTGTGATAGTTGTATTAGCATCCTTGTCTTTCTTTATAAAAGAACCATTTTTATCTTTAATATATGCAGAATTACCGATCCTAATTTCCTCTTCATTTAAAGAATACATTATTGACATCACTTTATCTTTTTCTATACATTTTTTGTTACTTTTAATTTCAGTAAAACATAATCGATCGTATTTTCCTTCTTCTAAATATCCATCACCGTAATTCCATATAGAAATCAAAAATAAACTATTTTTATTCTTAAATAAATCATACTTTTTATCTAAAACATCTTGATTGTTTTTCCACCATATTATTTTTCCATAATCAGTTATCGGAAAATCCTCAACCAGAATAGAGGTGGTATACGTATCTTTATGTACCTCCATGACTTTAACGGGAATAAAAAACTCATACACTACAAAAAAAATAAAAGATAGCAAAAATATGATTATTGTTATTTTATATTTAAAAGCCATTATTTTGGACTCCGAATTTTTATATTAATAGTTGCTTTTATATTGGTCACAAACAGTTTAAAACCTAATTTTTCAATCAAGAATTGCAGTGATAGTTGTATTAGCATCCTTGTCTTTCTTTATAAAAGAACCATTTTTATCTTTAATATAT